>NZ_KQ970260.1:0-229 GCF_001579025.1 Streptococcus oralis | reverse complement strand
CCGTCTGACATTGACATTCATGTGCCTGGTGACCCTAGAGGTTGGGAAGCACCTGATCATCTCAGAATTTATGACTGGGACAAGATAATGAAAGTGATGAAAGACTTAGGCTACGACTTAATAGATATTCATGAGCATGAATTCCAAAAGGATAGAGTGAGTGTTGAATTTTGAAGTATCGATTCCTTACTTGATTTTGCAGGAGTTTCGGAATTGGATATAGAGCTTG
>NZ_KQ970259.1:0-242 GCF_001579025.1 Streptococcus oralis | reverse complement strand
CATGGCGGTGTAGCTCAGCTGGCTAGAGCGTCCGGTTCATACCCGGGAGGTCGGGGGTTCGATCCCCCTTCGCCGCTATATTGATCTTGTTGGACCTTTAGCTCAGCTGGTTAGAGCTCTCGGCTCATAACCGAGTGGTCGTAGGTTCAAGTCCTACAAGGTCCATTGTAAATAATGGAGGATTACCCAAGTCCGGCTGAAGGGAACGGTCTTGAAAACCGTCAGGCGTGTAAAAGCGTGCG
>NZ_KQ970258.1:0-259 GCF_001579025.1 Streptococcus oralis | reverse complement strand
ATCTCAACTTGGCACCAGGAACTTACACCTTCCATGAGGAAGCAGCTCCAACTGGTTACCTCAAAGTAACGGACATCACTTTCCAAGTCAAACATGATGGTACAGTGGAAGTGACCAACGTTGGTGAAAAAGACTCTAAGGGTGAAGACAACAAAGTCGCTACCAACGGCTCAACTGTAACTGTAACCGACAAAGACGATGACCAACCACGTAAGATTACCTTCAGTAAGGTTAGCCTTGGTGGAACAGAAATCGCGGG
>NZ_KQ970257.1:0-265 GCF_001579025.1 Streptococcus oralis | reverse complement strand
CAGAAGGAATTTGTAGCAGAATTAGAAGCAAGTCAAAACAAGGTACGTAGTGTGGCAGCTGGGGAAAACTTGCCGATTTTTGGGAGTCAGTTAGAAGTCCTATCTCCAAGGAAGATTGGAGATGGGGATCGTGATGGTTCCCTGGTTCTTTATGGAAAACTCTTAGATAAGCACTTTCTCTTCACAGGAAATTTGAAAGAGAAGGGAGAGAAGGATCTTCTAAAGCAATATCCTGACTTAGAGGTGGATGTCCTGAAAGCAGGCC
>NZ_KQ970256.1:0-276 GCF_001579025.1 Streptococcus oralis | reverse complement strand
GATACGTTCTGCATTCGGATTTTCTACAGTCGCAACCAATTGACCTTGACCGTTATCTGCTACAGTTACTTTAACTGTGTAAGATTCTGTTGAGTAGGTCACACCTGCTTCTGTTCCTGATTTCTCAGTAATAGTGTAAGTGTGCTCTCCTGCTTCTGTGTAGTTGACGTTGAAGACAACTTCGCCTGAAGCAGCGTTCTTAGCTTCTGCTACAACCGCATCTTTTTCTTTCAATTCGAAAGTATAAGCATCAGCCACAAGCTCTTTACCATTCAA
>NZ_KQ970255.1:0-295 GCF_001579025.1 Streptococcus oralis | reverse complement strand
CTTTATAGGTGTTAGTGAAGACACGTTCTGCATTCGGATTTTCCACAGTCGCAACCAATTGACCTTGACCGTTATCTGCTACAGTTACTTTAACTGTGTGAGATTCTGTTGAGTAGGTCACACCTGCTTCTGTTCCTGATTTCTCAGTAATAGTGTAAGTGTGCTCGCCTGCTTCTGTGTAGTTGACGTTGAAGACAACTTCACCTGAAGCAGCGTTCTTAGCTTCTGCTACAACTGCATCTTTTTCTTTCAATTCGAAAGTATAAGCGTCTGCCACAAGCTCTTTACCAGTCAA
>NZ_KQ970254.1:0-300 GCF_001579025.1 Streptococcus oralis | reverse complement strand
ATAAGGAAGGCAATGAAATTCCAGGTTATCCAACAGAAGACGGCGAACAACCGAAGAAAGATATCCCAGGTTACCGCTTCGTAGAGACTAAGAAACTTCCAAACGGTGATACAGAACACGTTTATGAGAAGGTTAAGACCAGTCACAAGGATAAGGAAGGCAATGAAATTCCAGGTTATCCAACAGAAGACGGCGAACAACCGAAGAAAGATATTCCAGGTTACCGCTTCGTAGAGACTAAGAAACTTCCAAACGGTGACACAGAACACGTTTATGAGAAGGTTAAGACCAGTCATAAGG
>NZ_KQ970253.1:0-320 GCF_001579025.1 Streptococcus oralis | reverse complement strand
TATCCGTTACTTTGAGGTAACCAGTTGGGGCTGCTTCCTCATGGAAAGTGTAGATGCCTGGTTCAAGATTCAGTTGCTTAGGTTGGTCAGTTGAAGTCCAGCTTTCTACGGCTGTACCTTCAGCTTTTTCGCCCTTGTAGATCTTAATCTGTGCACCAGCGATTTCTGTTCCACCAAGGTTAACCTTGCTGAAGGTAATCGTACGTGGACTGTCATCATCTTTATCGGTTACAGTTACTGTTGAGCCGTTGGCTACAACTTTGTTTTCTTCACCCTTAGAGTCTTTCTCACCAACGTTTGTCACTTCCACTGTGCCGTCA
>NZ_KQ970252.1:0-322 GCF_001579025.1 Streptococcus oralis | reverse complement strand
AAATCAGATGGAAAGATGGCCAAGAATGAATGGGTAGATGGTGGCCGTTACTATGTTAATTCTGAAGGCAAAATGGTAAGGGATAAATGGGTAGATGGTGGTCGTTACTATGTAGGAAACGATGGTGTGCGACAACCAAAACCTGCAGCCGGGAATCCATACTCAGCAGCTTTAAAGACAGCACAAGATTATAATAGGATTCATTTGTCAAAAAAAAGAATTTATGAGATGTTAATTTATGAAGGTTTTAATAGTGACACTGCACAATATGCTATCAATCATTTGCAAGCAGACTATAAGGCGAATGCCTTAGCTCAAGCAA
>NZ_KQ970251.1:0-340 GCF_001579025.1 Streptococcus oralis | reverse complement strand
TTTTAGCGGGTGTAGTTTAGTGGTAAAACTACAGCCTTCCAAGCTGTTGTCGCGAGTTCGATTCTCGTCACCCGCTTTGAACTTTGTTCAATTACCAAGTTTTTTAAACTTGGGCGCGTAGCTCAGGTGGTTAGAGCGCACGCCTGATAAGCGTGAGGTCGGTGGTTCGAGTCCACTCGTGCCCATTTATAAATATGGTCCGTTGGTCAAGGGGTTAAGACACCGCCTTTTCACGGCGGTAACACGGGTTCGAATCCCGTACGGACTATTTATTGGAGGATTACCCAAGTCCGGCTGAAGGGAACGGTCTTGAAAACCGTCAGGCGTGTAAAAGCGTGCG
>NZ_KQ970250.1:0-342 GCF_001579025.1 Streptococcus oralis | reverse complement strand
ATAAGGAAGGCAATGAAATTCCAGGCTATCCAACCGAAGACGGTGAACAACCTAAGAAAGATATTCCAGGTTACCGCTTCGTAGAGACTAAGAAACTTCCAAACGGCGACACAGAGCATGTCTACGAAAAAGTTGTTACTGCCCCTCAACAAAAACCGACTGAGCAATCTCCAACGACTAAAGCAACCAAAGAATTACCTAATACTGGTACGGAAGATCATGTAGCTTTGGCAGCTCTAGGAGTACTTGGTTTGATGAGCGGATTTGGACTTGTGTCTCGTAAGAAAAAAGAAGACTAATTCTATACTCGAGATTCTAAGTAGTATCCATTAGTTTCTAAAC
>NZ_KQ970249.1:0-345 GCF_001579025.1 Streptococcus oralis | reverse complement strand
CCGCTGGTGCTTTGAAGCTATTAGTGAAGACACTACCTGCTGAGTATTCAACAGTTGCCTTCAAGGCGTTTGTTGCTGCATCTTTGGTTACTGTTACCACTGCAGTCTTTTCTGTGTCGTAAGTAATACCAGTTGCTCCGGCATTCACTTCTTTTACAGTATAAGCATGAACACCTTCTGCATCATAGTTGATTGCATTAAATGTTACTTTTCCAGCTTGGTTTGTTTTTGTATCAAGTAGTTTTGTACCTTCATACAATTCAAATTGGAATTCACCATCAACCAAAGTACGACCAGTCAATTCTTTCGTAAATTCAAGTGTTGCTGATGTAGCTGTTGAAGCGG
>NZ_KQ970248.1:0-348 GCF_001579025.1 Streptococcus oralis | reverse complement strand
AACCAGCCCCAACAGCTACATCAGCAACACTTGAGTTTACGAAAGAATTGACTGGTCGTACTTTGGTTGATGGTGAGTTCCAATTTGAATTGTACAAAGATGGACAAAAAATTGATACAAAAACAAACCAAGGTGGAAAAGTAACATTTAATGCAATCAACTATGATGCAGAAGGTGAGTATACTTATACTGTAAAAGAAGTGAATGCTGGAGCAACTGGTATTACTTACGATACAGAAAAGACTGCAGTGGTAAAAGTAACCAAAGATGCAGCAACAAATGCCTTGAAGGCAACTGTTGAATACCCAGCAGGTAGCGTCTTCACGAATAGCTTCAAAGCACCAGCAG
>NZ_KQ970247.1:0-352 GCF_001579025.1 Streptococcus oralis | reverse complement strand
TAGAAGCTACGATTGAAGCAACTAAGAAACTTGAAGGTAAAGAACTTGCGGCTGATGCTTATACTTTCGAATTGAAAGAAAATGGTGCAGTTGTAGCAGAAGCTAAGAATACTGCCGAAGGTAAAGTAGCCTTTGTTCGTTCATTCGAAGAAGCAGGTACTCACACTTATACCTTGGTTGAAAAAGTTGGTACTGAAGAGGGTATTGAATACGATAAGACTGAGCATACTGTAACAGTCACTGTAGTTGCGGATGGTCAAGGTCTCTTGACTGCGACTGTCTCATATGCAGATGGTAAAGCAGTTGTATTTACAAATAAATACACTGTTCCAAACCCAACACCGGATCCAGC
>NZ_KQ970246.1:0-361 GCF_001579025.1 Streptococcus oralis | reverse complement strand
TGTTTGACTTGGAAAGTGATGTCCGTTACTTTGAGGTAACCAGTTGGGGCTGCTTCCTCATGGAAGGTGTAAGTGCCTGGAGCCAAGTTGAGATCTTTAGACTTACCAGCTTCAGATGTCCAGCTTTCTACGGCTGTGCCTTCTGCTTTGTCGCCCTTGTAGATCTTGATTTGAGCACCTGCGATTTCTGTTCCACCAAGACTAATTTTACTGAACGTGATTTTACGAGCTACATCGTCATCTTTATCAGTAACTGTCAGAGTTGAATTTTGGGCTACAACACGATTGTCTTCACCTTTAGAATCTTTTTCACCTACTTTTGTCACTTCAACAGTACCGTTAGGTTTAACTTGGAAAGTGA
>NZ_KQ970245.1:0-565 GCF_001579025.1 Streptococcus oralis | reverse complement strand
AGATTTTGAAAGCCCTAGCAAGATATTTGACCGGAAAATATATTTATATAGTTTTCGATAACGATTTAATCTTTCTATACACAAAGAAAAACCTCCACATCAGGTGGAGGCCGTCTTCTTTATCAATACAATTTTAAGTCACGAGGGTCGACTGGGAAGGTTGGGTTGTATGGGTTATGACGGAGTTTGAAGTGTTTGACATCCTCAATAGTCTGAGTTCCAGATAACTGCATGACTGTCTTCAATTCTGCATTCAAGTGCTCAAAGACTTGACGCACACCAACACTACCACCAAGGGCTAAGCCATAAATTACAGGGCGCCCAATAGCTACCAAGTCTGCTCCAGAAGCCAAGGCTTTAAAGACGTGTTGACCGCGACGAACACCAGAGTCAAAGACAATTGGCACACGTTTATCAACTGCTTCAGCCACTTCTTGAAGCGAGTCAAAGGCAGCTGGTCCACCATCGATTTGGCGGCCACCGTGGTTGGTTACCCAGATACCAGAAGCACCTGCAGCAAGCGAACGTTCAACGTCCTCACGGCATTGTGGCCCCTTGACATAGA
>NZ_KQ970244.1:0-679 GCF_001579025.1 Streptococcus oralis | reverse complement strand
CTAGTAAAAGTCTATGACCTCCAGTATATCCAGTCGGTCGATATGTTTCCCCACACTGCACGGACAGAAGCAGTGGTTAAATTAGTGAAGAAAAGAAAAAATTAACTTCACTGAAAAAAGTCCTTGACAAAGGTAAAAAAGTAGGTATAATAGAAAGAGTTGAAAAGCTCAGGTCCGTTGGTCAAGGGGTTAAGACACCGCCTTTTCACGGCGGTAACACGGGTTCGAATCCCGTACGGACTATGGTGTATTGCGGCTAAAAAAACTTGAAAAAAGTTTAAAAAATCTGTTGACAGAGACAGGTAGCTGTGATATACTAATATAGTTGTCGCTTGAGAGAGAATGAGTGACAAAGACCTTTGAAAACTGAACAAGACGAACCAATGTGCAGGGCACTATAACTGAGGTTATAGTACTGAACAATGAAAAAAACAATAAATCTGTCAGTGACAGAAATGAGTGAGAACTCAAACTTTTAATGAGAGTTTGATCCTGGCTCAGGACGAACGCTGGCGGCGTGCCTAATACATGCAAGTAGAACGCTGAAGCTTGGTGCTTGCACCGAGCGGATGAGTTGCGAACGGGTGAGTAACGCGTAGGTAACCTGCCTGGTAGCGGGGGATAACTATTGGAAAACGATAGCTAATACCGCATAAGAGTAGATGCCGCATGACATTTG
>NZ_KQ970243.1:0-711 GCF_001579025.1 Streptococcus oralis | reverse complement strand
TAGGTCCCGTAGTGTAGCGGTTATCACGTCGCCCTGTCACGGCGAAGATCGCGGGTTCGATTCCCGTCGGGACCGTTTAAGATAACGGAAGTTATTTTAGACTCGTTAGCTCAGTTGGTAGAGCAATTGACTTTTAATCAATGGGTCACTGGTTCGAGCCCAGTACGGGTCATATTTGCGGGTTTGGCGGAATTGGCAGACGCACCAGATTTAGGATCTGGCGCTTAACGGCGTGGGGGTTCAAGTCCCTTAACCCGCATAATAGAAATCAGCCGGCTTAGCTCAGTTGGTAGAGCATCTGATTTGTAATCAGAGGGTCGCGTGTTCAAGTCATGTAGCCGGCATTTTTTTATATAGAATAAGAGGTCGATGCGAACGTAGTTCAGTGGTAGAACACCACCTTGCCAAGGTGGGGGTCGCGGGTTCGAATCCCGTCGTTCGCTTAGAGAGGCCGGGGTGGCGGAACTGGCAGACGCACAGGACTTAAAATCCTGCGATTGGTAACGATCGTACCGGTTCGATTCCGGTCCTCGGCATATAATAATGAGCACCCTTAGCTCAACTGGATAGAGTACCTGACTACGAATCAGGCGGTTAGAGGTTCGACTCCTCTAGGGTGCATTTTTTTATTTAACGCGGGAAGTAGCTCAGCTTGGTAGAGTACTTGGTTTGGGACCAAGGTGTCGCAGGTTCGAATCCTGTCTTCCCGAT
>NZ_KQ970242.1:0-819 GCF_001579025.1 Streptococcus oralis | reverse complement strand
GCTGGTAAAAGTTTATGATATCCAGTATATCCAGTCGGTCGATATGTTTCCCCACACTGCACGAACAGAAGCAGTGGTTAAGTTAGTAAAAAAAGATAGAGCTCTAAGACATAAAAAACAAGCAAGATAGGAATCAAAGAAAAAAAGTATAACGGATAATTAATTAGTATAGGAAGAAATTATTATATAGAAATAATAGAGCACAGAGGAGTAAGTTAAATGTCATTAAAAGAAAATCTAAATAAATATGACTATTTAAAAGAAATTTGCAAATTTTCAGATTTAACAAATGTAAACATAAAACAATTGATAAAAGGGGTATCAAATGACGAGAAAAAATTGTGGGCAATGTTTGCTAGGAAAAAGAGAGGCTTGAATAACGATAATTTTGATTTGGAACAGATTTGCGTACAAGTTGGGAGTAGTATTAACATATACTCTGAGTTAAGAGGAATATTAAGATGTATGATTTCTGAACCAAAAAAAGAAGAAGTTTCTACAGAATTTACGGTTGATGCATATATGTTCACTACATTCATGGATAAAGACAGTATCAAGTACAGATCTATCTATAATGAATTCGAAGATTTTATTATTTATGAAATTATTGCTGAAAAATACTTAGCTAATATAGATTATGGAGACTATGATAAAATCAACTATTCGGAAGTGAAATTTGCGCTTGAACATCGTGCTTATTTATGGAATCCTGCCCCATCAACACATGGAAATAAAGAACGAGAAATACTCGCAACTTTTAAAACAAGAAAAGAGAACAAAGAGAAAGAAATTGAAAATTTTTTTGTAGACTGAAAAAAG
>NZ_KQ970241.1:0-1952 GCF_001579025.1 Streptococcus oralis | reverse complement strand
GTAAGTTTAATCTTAAGAATATGTATATGGGTTGTTGATTCTACGCAAAATATGCTAAAATGAATTACAGTTTATAAAAAGGAGAAGGGAAATGGGGTCGTATTATAAACAAATTGCGGCTAGATTTCGTCGACAAGCTGCTGAAGCTCAAAGAGCAAAAAGTGTAGTTGACGGGAAAATATCTAGATTAAGAAAAGCTAGCAGTAGTTTAGCAAGTGAGATACAGTCTATTGATAATCGTGCAAGATCTTTAGGTCAGATTCTTCCTTTAGATTCCTCTAGTTTTAAGGGAAGTCGTCAGCAAGATTTTGAAGGTCATTTTTATAATTTAGGAACCAATATTACTAATTTTCGAGATAGCCATAACAATAATAAAACTGCTATTGAGGATAAGATACGTAGTCTGGAAACTCAATCAAGTGAGCTACAGTCTGCAATAGCATCTTATTATCGTCAGGCTCGTGTCTATGAATATATGGAGGATTAGGGAGAGAAATGGTAGATACAGGTGTAAATCAATCCAGTTGGAACACTATTACAAGAGATGTTTCTACTTCAACTACAGGAATCGGTAAACTAAGTGATATGCGGTTTAGTCGCACAGATCTTACCCCTTTTACCACTTTTAATGACGTTTTGGAGCACTTTAACAAGTCTATTGTTACTTTGAAAAATTTTACCAGCTCAGATGCGCTAAAAATGGAACAAGCAGGTCAGAATAAGCTAGATGATGACGCGCATGAAGCAGGAGCTATCGTAGCAGGAGCTATCGTAGCAGGAGGTCTTCTACCATGAAGGAAGAACAACTGATTTTATTCGACCGAGCTTTGTCTAGATGTAACCTATCTGAAAAGGAGCAGGAAGTATTGACAGCGGTAGCGATGACCTTATCAGGACATCCAGATGTTTTTCGGGCCTGTTATATAGCTTTTATGAATGACGAACCTAGTTATCATTATCATCCAATGATAGGGGCGCCGTTGGAGTTTTTCTATGAAAAAGAACTCGTGCGGATTCGGCGTCTCCAAGAAGAAGTCATCTTACCTCGTTCGCTTTTTATCCAGTATGCTTCCTATGTGGATCTCTGTTTAAGTCGTATCTATCCTTTGGGTACTGTTGTCGAACTTGATCGTGAGCTTCTTCCTAAGGACTTGGTTGAGTCATTTGAAAGCGAACAGATGGACTTTTTTGTAGTTCTTTCAGGACGTCGAGTTGATTTGGATAACGGCCATTATATGGACTACATCGGTCATGGCTATCCATTTGGCTTACGCTTTGACACTTCCCCCTTGTTTTTAAGCAATCTCTTGATTAAGAGAGTAGTATCAGAAGGGTATTCGGATACCGTGGATGAACACTACTGCCAAGAAGCTCTGCGTAAGGACTATCTAGACGCAGGGTTGATTTCCAGTGTTTACGCAGAGGAGGAAGTGAATGAAGATTGATGTATCCGAAGTTCGAGTTCAAAAAGAGTTGTTAGTTATTTCGGTAAATAGTATCAAGGAACAGCTATCTGTTTCGAGAAGCCGTCTATCAGAGGTCGTTTCAACCGATAGTCTTAAAGGCGCAGTGAAGGATGCCATTAACCAGAAGGTGACCAACTATCAGATACCACTGGTTGATAACTATGTCAATGCCCTAGATAGCATTGTCAGTCGCTATGATGGACTTGTGAAGCTCTTTCAAGACACGGTGTCAGAGACCGACAACAGTGCCATTATTAAGACAGAATACCTAGAACGCATCAAGCAACGGATGAAGGATCCGATTGAGGGATTGAAGAGTAGTTCCAGTAAGACGAAAAATATCTATGCAGGGATAAGCGATATCCTAACATTAACGAATCCTAGTTTGGATAATGTGAACACGAGCTATAATCAAGCAGTCAAGAGTTTAGATGATACCATAAAGAACATGGAGGCTTTTAATAGTGTTCTTCTAAAAACAGATAC
>NZ_KQ970240.1:0-5238 GCF_001579025.1 Streptococcus oralis | reverse complement strand
TTCTTGACAAAGGTGGAAAAGTAGGTATAATAGAAAGAGTCGAAAAGCTCAGGTCCGTTGGTCAAGGGGTTAAGACACCGCCTTTTCACGGCGGTAACACGGGTTCGAATCCCGTACGGACTATGGTGTATTGCGGCTAAAAAAACTTGAAAAAAGTTTAAAAAATCTGTTGACAGAGACAGATGGCTGTGATATACTAATATAGTTGTCGCTCGAGAGAGATTGAGTGACAAAGACCTTTGAAAACTGAACAAGACGAACCAATGTGCAGGGCACTATAACTGAGGTTATAGTACTGAACAATGAAAAAAACAATAAATCTGTCAGTGACAGAAATGAGTAAGAACTCAAACTTTTAATGAGAGTTTGATCCTGGCTCAGGACGAACGCTGGCGGCGTGCCTAATACATGCAAGTAGAACGCTGAAGGAGGAGCTTGCTTCTCTGGATGAGTTGCGAACGGGTGAGTAACGCGTAGGTAACCTGCCTGGTAGCGGGGGATAACTATTGGAAACGATAGCTAATACCGCATAAGAGTAGATGTCGCATGACATTTGCTTAAAAGGTGCAATTGCATCACTACCAGATGGACCTGCGTTGTATTAGCTAGTTGGTGAGGTAACGGCTCACCAAGGCAACGATACATAGCCGACCTGAGAGGGTGATCGGCCACACTGGGACTGAGACACGGCCCAGACTCCTACGGGAGGCAGCAGTAGGGAATCTTCGGCAATGGACGGAAGTCTGACCGAGCAACGCCGCGTGAGTGAAGAAGGTTTTCGGATCGTAAAGCTCTGTTGTAAGAGAAGAACGAGTGTGAGAGTGGAAAGTTCACACTGTGACGGTATCTTACCAGAAAGGGACGGCTAACTACGTGCCAGCAGCCGCGGTAATACGTAGGTCCCGAGCGTTGTCCGGATTTATTGGGCGTAAAGCGAGCGCAGGCGGTTAGATAAGTCTGAAGTTAAAGGCTGTGGCTTAACCATAGTACGCTTTGGAAACTGTTTAACTTGAGTGCAAGAGGGGAGAGTGGAATTCCATGTGTAGCGGTGAAATGCGTAGATATATGGAGGAACACCGGTGGCGAAAGCGGCTCTCTGGCTTGTAACTGACGCTGAGGCTCGAAAGCGTGGGGAGCAAACAGGATTAGATACCCTGGTAGTCCACGCCGTAAACGATGAGTGCTAGGTGTTAGACCCTTTCCGGGGTTTAGTGCCGCAGCTAACGCATTAAGCACTCCGCCTGGGGAGTACGACCGCAAGGTTGAAACTCAAAGGAATTGACGGGGGCCCGCACAAGCGGTGGAGCATGTGGTTTAATTCGAAGCAACGCGAAGAACCTTACCAGGTCTTGACATCCCTCTGACCGCTCTAGAGATAGAGTTTTCCTTCGGGACAGAGGTGACAGGTGGTGCATGGTTGTCGTCAGCTCGTGTCGTGAGATGTTGGGTTAAGTCCCGCAACGAGCGCAACCCCTATTGTTAGTTGCCATCATTCAGTTGGGCACTCTAGCGAGACTGCCGGTAATAAACCGGAGGAAGGTGGGGATGACGTCAAATCATCATGCCCCTTATGACCTGGGCTACACACGTGCTACAATGGCTGGTACAACGAGTCGCAAGCCGGTGACGGCAAGCTAATCTCTTAAAGCCAGTCTCAGTTCAGATTGTAGGCTGCAACTCGCCTACATGAAGTCGGAATCGCTAGTAATCGCGGATCAGCACGCCGCGGTGAATACGTTCCCGGGCCTTGTACACACCGCCCGTCACACCACGAGAGTTTGTAACACCCGAAGTCGGTGAGGTAACCATTTGGAGCCAGCCGCCTAAGGTGGGATAGATGATTGGGGTGAAGTCGTAACAAGGTAGCCGTATCGGAAGGTGCGGCTGGATCACCTCCTTTCTAAGGATAAGGAACTGCACATTGGTCTTGTTTAGTCTTGAGAGGTCTTGTGGGGCCTTAGCTCAGCTGGGAGAGCGCCTGCTTTGCACGCAGGAGGTCAGCGGTTCGATCCCGCTAGGCTCCATTGGTGAGAGATCACCAAGTAATGCACATTGAAAATTGAATATCTATATCAAATAGTAACAAGAAAATAAACCGAAACGCTGTAGTATTAAAAGAGTTTATGACTGAAAGGTCAAAAAATAAGGTTAAGTTAATAAGGGCGCACGGTGGATGCCTTGGCACTAGGAGCCGAAGAAGGACGTGACAAACGACGATATGCCTTGGGTAGCTGTAAGTAAGCGATGATCCAGGGATTTCCGAATGGGGGAACCCAACAGGTACTACCTGTTACCCGCATCTGTTAAGGATGTGAGGAGGAAGACGCAGTGAACTGAAACATCTAAGTAGCTGCAGGAAGAGAAAGCAAAAGCGATTGCCTTAGTAGCGGCGAGCGAAACGGCAGGAGGGCAAACCGAAGAGTTTACTCTTCGGGGTTGTAGGACTGCAATGTGGACTCAAAGATTATAGAAGAATGATTTGGGAAGATCAGCCAAAGAGAGTAATAGCCTCGTATTTAAAATAGTCTTTGTACCTAGCAGTATCCTGAGTACGGCGGGACACGTGAAATCCCGTCGGAATCTGGGAGGACCATCTCCCAACCCTAAATACTCCCTAGTGACCGATAGTGAACCAGTACCGTGAGGGAAAGGTGAAAAGCACCCCGGGAGGGGAGTGAAATAGAACCTGAAACCGTGTGCCTACAACAAGTTCGAGCCCGTTAATGGGTGAGAGCGTGCCTTTTGTAGAATGAACCGGCGAGTTACGATATGATGCGAGGTTAAGTTGAAGAGACGGAGCCGCAGGGAAACCGAGTCTGAATAGGGCGCCTTAGTATCATGTCGTAGACCCGAAACCATGTGACCTACCCATGAGCAGGTTGAAGGTGCGGTAAGACGCACTGGAGGACCGAACCAGGGCACGTTGAAAAGTGCTTGGATGACTTGTGGGTAGCGGAGAAATTCCAAACGAACTTGGAGATAGCTGGTTCTCTCCGAAATAGCTTTAGGGCTAGCGTCGACATAAAGATTCTTGGAGGTAGAGCACTGTTTGGGTGAGGGGTCCATCCCGGATTACCAATCTCAGATAAACTCCGAATGCCAATGAATTATGGTCGGCAGTCAGACTGCGAGTGCTAAGATCCGTAGTCGAAAGGGAAACAGCCCAGACCACCAGCTAAGGTCCCAAAATAATTGTTAAGTGGAAAAGGATGTGGGGTTGCACAGACAACTAGGATGTTAGCTTAGAAGCAGCTATTCATTCAAAGAGTGCGTAATAGCTCACTAGTCGAGTGACCCTGCGCCGAAAATGTACCGGGGCTAAAACAATTTACCGAAGCTGTGGATACCTTTATAGGTATGGTAGGAGAGCGTTCTATGTGTGAAGAAGGTATACCGTGAGGAGTGCTGGAACGCATAGAAGTGAGAATGCCGGTATGAGTAGCGAAAGACAGGTGAGAATCCTGTCCACCGTAAGACTAAGGTTTCCAGGGGAAGGCTCGTCCGCCCTGGGTTAGTCGGGACCTAAGGAGAGACCGAAAGGTGTATCCGATGGACAACAGGTTGATATTCCTGTACTAGAGTATGTAGTGATGGAGGGACGCAGTAGGCTAACTAAAGCAGACGAATGGAAGTGTCTGTCTAAGCAGTGAGGTGTGATATGAGTCAAATGCTTATATCTATAACATTGAGCTGTGATGGGGAGCGAAGTTTAGTAGCGAAGTTAGTGACGTCACACTGCCAAGAAAAGCTTCTAGCGTTTAAACATACTCTACCCGTACCGCAAACCGACACAGGTAGTCGAGGCGAGTAGCCTCAGGTGAGCGAGAGAACTCTCGTTAAGGAACTCGGCAAAATGACCCCGTAACTTCGGGAGAAGGGGTGCTGACTTTAGGTCAGCCGCAGTGAATAGGCCCAAGCAACTGTTTATCAAAAACACAGCTCTCTGCTAAATCGTAAGATGATGTATAGGGGGTGACGCCTGCCCGGTGCTGGAAGGTTAAGAGGAGTGCTTAGGAGTAATCCGAAGGTATGAATTGAAGCCCCAGTAAACGGCGGCCGTAACTATAACGGTCCTAAGGTAGCGAAATTCCTTGTCGGGTAAGTTCCGACCCGCACGAAAGGCGTAATGATTTGGGCACTGTCTCAACGAGAGACTCGGTGAAATTTTAGTACCTGTGAAGATGCAGGTTACCCGCGACAGGACGGAAAGACCCCATGGAGCTTTACTGCAGTTTGATATTGAGTGTCTGTACCACATGTACAGGATAGGTAGGAGTCTATGAGATCGGGACGCCAGTTTCGAAGGAGACGTTGTTGGGATACTACCCTTGTGTTATGGCCACTCTAACCCGGATAGGTTATCCCTATCGGAGACAGTGTCTGACGGGCAGTTTGACTGGGGCGGTCGCCTCCTAAAAGGTAACGGAGGCGCCCAAAGGTTCCCTCAGAATGGTTGGAAATCATTCGCAGAGTGTAAAGGTATAAGGGAGCTTGACTGCGAGAGCTACAACTCGAGCAGGGACGAAAGTCGGGCTTAGTGATCCGGTGGTTCCGTATGGAAGGGCCATCGCTCAACGGATAAAAGCTACCCTGGGGATAACAGGCTTATCTCCCCCAAGAGTTCACATCGACGGGGAGGTTTGGCACCTCGATGTCGGCTCGTCGCATCCTGGGGCTGTAGTCGGTCCCAAGGGTTGGGCTGTTCGCCCATTAAAGCGGCACGCGAGCTGGGTTCAGAACGTCGTGAGACAGTTCGGTCCCTATCCGTCGCGGGCGTAGGAAATTTGAGAGGATCTGCTCCTAGTACGAGAGGACCAGAGTGGACTTACCGCTGGTGTACCAGTTGTCTTGCCAAAGGCATCGCTGGGTAGCTATGTAGGGAAGGGATAAACGCTGAAAGCATCTAAGTGTGAAACCCACCTCAAGATGAGATTTCCCATGATTTTATATCAGTAAGAGCCCTGAGAGATGATCAGGTAGATAGGTTAGAAGTGGAAGTGTGGCGACACATGTAGCGGACTAATACTAATAGCTCGAGGACTTATCCAAAGTAACTGAGAATACGAAGTGTGAGGTTTTCTTGAGATTTGATAGATATTCAATTTTGAGTAGGTATTACTCAGAGTTAAGTGACGATAGCCTAGGAGATACACCTGTACCCATGCCGAACACAGTAGTTAAGCCCTAGAACGCCGGAAGTAGTTGGGGGTTGCCCCCTGTGAGATATGGAAGTCGCTT
>NZ_KQ970239.1:0-35897 GCF_001579025.1 Streptococcus oralis | reverse complement strand
CCCTCTTTACCGAAATTCTGAAAAGATTAGGGAAAGTTCTCTCAGAAGAGCTTTACGTCCTCTAAAGACTTCTCCTCCCATTAGACGGTCTATTAACTCTTGTTTTTCCATACTTTGCTTTGATTTGTAATTCTTTAGAAGTTCGTGAAAGAGATAATAATCGTCCAGCCTGAGTCCTTTTTCTCCTAGACGATAGCTAATCTCACTCACCTCTTCATAGGGTTCTTTGTCAAAACGGCGCTTGTGGCTTTCCTGTTTACGGATGTAATCTAGGATACGATTTCTAAACTTTGTTTTAAAGCAGACATATAGTTGATGGCGCTCGCCCTCTAGCAACTCTGGGTTGCGACTCACCAGCTCGTACAGACATAACATGCCTTCCTGATCCCAGTCCTCTTTCTCCCACAGATGCAAATGATAATCTTTGCGACACTTATGGACGATTCCCTTACTTTCTTCATATAAGTCTTTTAGATTCATAGACCTCTCCTTTCTGCATTTAGTTTAGCAGAATGCGCGGGTCCCTGGGTCTACTTCCTCTATTTTATACTTCTTCCTCCCTCAACAGCACATAAAAAGAGAGGCAAAGCCTCTCTGGGGTTATAATTCTGCAATTTGGTTGAGATTCACTTCTGCAATCGTGTCATTACCAAACATAGAGATAATCATCTTCACTTTGTTGTTATCAATTTCAGTAATTTTCCCTGTGTAGTCTGCAAAAGCGCCATCAATAATGCGGACTGTCTGTCCAACTTCAACATCAATATCAAACTCTTGAACAGTTTGTCCCATTGAAACCAGAATATCACGGATTTCTTGTTCCAATAGTGGAGTTGGTTTTGATCTGTTCCCGTGTGAGCCGACGAATCCTGTTACGTTAGGTGTGTTTCGAACGACGAACCATGCTTCATCTGTCATGACCATTTCTACAAGAACATAACCTGGAAAGCGATTCTCTTCAACTTCCTTTTTCTTTCCATTTTTCTCAACTTGCACGGTTTGTGTTGGAATCTCAACGCGTAGAATATTATCCAACATGTTATATGTTTGCGCACGTTGCAATAGATTTTCTTTTACCTTATTTTCATAGCCAGAATAAGTTTGCAGAACAAACCATCCCTTGTCAAAACTATCCATGATATTTCCTTTCATACATATATAGAAGAAAGCTAGCAGAAGTTCTCCACTTTTCTTCTAAAAAATGTTAATAAATCGAATCAAACCTGAAACAATCAACTGGTCAAAAATGTAAATGATGACCACAAAGAAGGCTGTGTATTCCATAATAGAGCGAAAATCTCTCCAGCTTTCTTTGCGAGTTGGCCAAGTTGTTTCTTTAAGAAGTTTAAAAATATCCTTAATAAAACCCATCGTTCTCTCCTATCTCGTTTCTCTATGTGTCGTATATTTTCCACAATGTTTACAAAATTTATTTACTTCTAGTCGTGTTGGCTTGGGGTTCCCACTAATTTTGATTGAATAATTCCTTGAACCACAAACTGCACAAGCTAGGCTTGCTTTTTTTAGTGCCATAACGCCTCCATCTTATCTATTATAACAAGAAACCTAGGCTTTGACAAGCCTCTTAACGAAATAGATTAAGGATTGAATCCCATATTGTCTGGGCTTTTTCTTTTATCTTAGCTTCTGAAATCGCACGGCCTGCTTCATCTACAAGATTTTGTGCGCGACTACGAATATCTCCTATCGGGTCCTCAGACTGGTTTGCCTCATTTTCAACAACCTGCTTTTTCGTATTTTCTGGTTCAATACCATTTTGTTTATAGGCATTCTCAACCGTAAAGGTGCTACCTGGAGTGTAAGGCAAAATGGTATTAGCCATACTTCTAAAGACATGGGCTGCTCCATTGGAGGTCGAACCTGCTAGATAATGGTTCTCATCTGTTGTTGGGAAGCCAAGCCAGTGGCTGATTACCACATCTGGAGTATAGCCGATCACCCACTGGTCACTGGTATATTCTGGGTTGAAAACAGCTTCAGTCGTACCTGTTTTACCAGCCATAACATAATCTGCTGGTGACGAACTAATTCCTGTACCATTTGTAAAAGTTCCCAACATCATGCTGGTCATTTTATCAGCTACAGACTTATCAATCACTCGTTTTTGGGAGTTTTTATGACTCTTGATGACCTGACCGCTGGCATTTTCAATACGAGTGATGAAATGTGCTTCAGGCATCAAACCTCCATTAGCAAAGGCTGCATAGGCTTGCGCCATCTGGAGAGGATTCGTCTCCACACCTCCACCAAGAGCAACTCCAAGAACTCGGTCAACTTTTTCCATATTTAGGCCAAATCTCTCCCCAGCGTCAAAAGCTTTGTCAATACCTAATTCATTTACAGTCGCAACAGCTGGCAGATTGAGTGATTCCGCCAAGGCCTGATACATAGGTACTTCTGGAGATGTCTTTATACCCGCATAGTTGTCTACTTGATAACTGTTGTACTGCATCGTATGATTATCCAGTTGCTTGTTCAAGGCCCATCCTGCTTCTACTGCAGGTGTATAAACGACTAAAGGTTTAATAGTTGAGCCTGGGCTACGCTTAGACTGAGTGGCATAGTTGAAATTGCGGAAGCCTGGTTTGTCATCACCAGCTACACGGCCAACAACTCCACGCACTCCACCCGTTTTAGGCTCTAGAGCAACACTACCTGATTCGGCATGCGTTCCATCTTCTGCCGTTGGAAATAGCGAAGTGTTTTCGTAAATAACCTGCATGTTTGCTTGGTAGTTTTGGTCAAGCTCTGTGTAGATTCGATAGCCATTGTTGACAATCTCTTCTTCTGTGAGATTGTACTTGGAAACCGCTTCGTTAACAACTGCATCAAAATAGGACGGGTAACGATAATCTGAAACCTTGCCTTCATACTTATCTTGCAGTTGAGAAGTCATATCTACTCCAGCCGCTTCGGTCTCTTGATTTTTATCAATATAACCCGCTGCAACCATATTTTGCAAAACAGTATCCCTACGGTTGGTCGAAGTTTCAACAGAATTTAATGGATTATACAATTCTGGTCCCTTGAGCATCCCTGCTAGAGTGGCCGCCTGATCAAGCGTTAGTTGTGAAGCCGATACACCGAAATATTTCTTACTTGCATCTTCAACACCCCATACCCCATTTCCGAAGTAGGCGTTATTGAGGTACATAGTAAGGATTTGCTCCTTGCTGTATTTCTTGGTCAACTCTAAGGCAAGGAAAAACTCCTTGGCCTTCCGTTCAACGGTCTGGTCCTGGGAAAGATAGGCATTTTTCGCCAACTGTTGAGTGATGGTAGAACCCCCTCCAGAACGACCTGCTGTAAGGATGGCTAGAAAGAAACGACCGTAGTTAATCCCATCATTTTTATAGAAGGAACGGTCCTCCGTCGCGACGACAGCATTTTGCAAGTCTTTACTGATATCTGTCAGTTCAACATAGGTTCCCTTTTGACCTGATAGGGCTCCTGCCTCTTTTTCTTCACGGTCAAAAATCAGAGTTCGCGTTTTCAAGGCATTTTGCAAATCATTGACATTGGTCGACTTGGCTATCGCAAATAGGTAGGTCCCTACTAGCAAACCTGCACTTAACCCTAAAATGATGACGATTTTTGTCAGATGATAACGGCGCCAAAATTTCCGAATTGGGCCTACTTGGGACAATTTTTTTCTATCGCTCCGTGAACGACGCATGCTAGTCGAATCAGGCTCCGCTGATTCATTCGTTTCTTTTTTAAAGAGAGAAAGAAACTTCTCAAATAATTTATCTAATTTCATGCGTTTATTTTATCATCTTCACCATAGGAACTCAAGAATTTAGCTACTCCCTATCCAAATAGGGCTTTTTTTGTTACAATATCTGTATGCAATTCATATTTACATTACCCGAATCCTTGCCTCAAATGACGGTCAAACAATTTCTAGAGGAACAACTCCTCATCCCTAGAAAAATCCGCCATTTTTTGAGAATCAAGAAGAACATCTTAATGAACCACAAAGAAGTTCACTGGAACGAGATGGTCAAGCCAGGGGACATTTGCCAGTTGACTTTTGACGAGGAAGATTATCCAAAAAAAGAAATCCATTGGGGCAACCCAGACCTCGTTCAAGAGGTTTATCAAGACCAACATCTCATTATCGTCAACAAGCCAGAGGGAATGAAAACTCACGGAAATCAACCTGGTGAAATTGCCCTTCTCAACCATGTCTCTGCCTACGTTGGCCAAACTTGTTATGTCGTTCATCGTCTGGATATGGAAACAAGCGGTTTAGTGCTTTTTGCTAAAAATCCTTTTATCTTACCTATCCTCAATCGTTTGTTAGAAAAAAAGGAAATCGCTCGTGAGTACTGGGCACTTATAGAAGGGCGAGTAGAGAGTAAAGAACTTGTCTTTCGAGATAAAATTGGTCGTGATCGACACGATCGCAGAAAACGAGTGGTAGATCCCAAAAGTGGGCAACATGCCGAAACTCAGGTAAGCCGACTAAAGCAATTTCCAAATCAGACTACCCTTGTCCGTTGCAAACTAAAGACCGGTCGAACACATCAAATCCGTATTCACCTCTCTCATCATAAGCACCCTATTCTGGGCGATCCTCTCTATAACTCTAGTTCAAAAGTAAGCAGGCTCATGCTCCATGCCTTCCGACTTTCCTTTACTCATCCACTCACCTTAGAACAATTGAGTTTTACTGCCCTCTCAGATACTTTCGAAACAGAATTAAAACAAAATGGATGACACTATCATCCATTTTTCTATACAAAAAAGCAAGACCAGAAGGCCTTGCTTTTATCGACTCAAGAATTATTTAGCGATTTTTGCAAAGTATTCAAGAGTACGTACAAGTTGTGCAGTGTATGACATTTCGTTGTCGTACCATGATACAACTTTAACCAATTGTTTACCGTCAACGTCAAGAACTTTAGTTTGAGTTGCGTCAAACAATGAACCGTAAGACATACCTACGATATCTGAAGATACGATTGGATCTTCTGTGTAACCGTATGATTCGTTTGAAGCTGCTTTCATAGCTGCGTTCACTTCATCAACAGTAACGTTCTTTTCAAGAACTGCTACCAATTCAGTAACTGATCCAGTTGGAGTTGGAACACGTTGTGCAGATCCGTCAAGTTTACCGTTCAATTCTGGGATTACAAGACCGATAGCTTTAGCAGCACCAGTTGAGTTAGGAACGATGTTTGCAGCGCCAGCGCGAGCACGGCGAAGGTCACCACCACGGTGTGGTCCGTCAAGGATCATTTGGTCACCAGTGTAAGCGTGGATAGTAGTCATCAATCCTTCTACAACACCGAAGTTGTCTTGAAGAGCTTTAGCCATTGGAGCCAAGCAGTTTGTAGTACATGAAGCACCTGAGATAACTGTTTCAGTACCGTCAAGAACGTCGTGGTTAGTGTTGAATACGATTGTTTTAACATCGTTTCCACCAGGAGCAGTGATAACAACTTTCTTAGCTCCACCTTTAAGGTGTTTTTCAGCTGCATCTTTCTTAGCAAAGAAACCAGTTGCTTCAAGAACGATTTCTACACCGTCAGTAGCCCAGTCGATTTGTTCTGGATCACGTTCAGCAGAAACTTTAACGAATTTACCGTTAACTTCGAATCCACCTTCTTTAACTTCTACAGTACCGTCGAAACGACCTTGAGTTGTGTCGTATTTCAACAAGTGTGCAAGCATAACTGGATCTGTAAGGTCGTTGATGCGAGTAACTTCAACACCTTCTACGTTTTGGATACGGCGGAAAGCAAGACGACCGATACGTCCGAAACCGTTAATACCAACTTTAACTACCATTAGTGATTTCCTCCTTATGAAAATCATGAAAATTTTATTGTGAAAAGAGTAACTTGAATCACTACAAATCACCTTTCAACAAACCTATTATATAACTATTTGAGTTTAATTGCAAGTACGGGCGTTGATTTTCTCTCCCGCTTTTCTACTTTTTCTCCCCCTTTTTATTCATTCATTCTTTTATTTCCAAAGCATATCTCTAGAATCTTTTATAATATCTGCATATTTTCCTCATTTCAAGGTAAAACTCCGATTTCAACTCTTTCAGAGTTTACAAAAAAGAGACAGGATAACTCCTGCCTCTAGGCTGATAAACGATTATTTACGACGTCCTGGACGTTCTGCATAACCATAGTAAGCATCTGCCATGATTTCTTCCATGTCAGCTACCATTGGCAAGCGTGGGTTTGCAGGTGAACATTGGTCTTCATAAGCAAGCAAGGCAATTTCATGCAAGCTGTCTTTCCAAGCTTTTTCATCAATTCCTTGATCCTTGAAGTTCATCTTGATACCTACTGCAACACCAAGTTCGTAAACTGCTTTAGCGTATGCTTCAACTGCTTCTTCTGGAGTTGAGTGAGGCAAGCCAAGCATTTTCGCGATGTCTTGGAATTTTTCATCAGCTTTCCAATAGTTGTACTTAGGCCATGTAGTGGTCTTAGAAGGACGAGTACCATTGTAACGGATAACGTATGGAAGCAAGATCGCGTTTGTACGTCCGTGAACAGTATGGTGAACACCACCAATCTTGTGGGCCATTGAGTGGCTCATACCAAGGAAGGCATTGGCGAAGGCCATACCAGCCATTGTAGATGCATTATGCATTTTTTCACGTGCTTCTGGGTCAGCTGTCTTAACAGATTTTTCCAACCATTCAAAGACAAGTTTGATTGTTTGAAGGGCGATACCGTCTGTATAGTCGTTAGCGAAGTTTGAAGTGTAGGCTTCAGTCGCGTGAGTCAAGACGTCCATACCAGTATCAGCAGCGATAAAGTCTGGAACTGATTCAACCAAAGCAGGGTCAACAATGGCAATAGTTGGTGTCAATGAGTAGTCAGCCAATGGGTATTTGCGGTTGTTTTTCTTATCAGAGATAACGGCAAATGGTGTTACTTCTGAACCTGTACCTGAAGTTGTTGGGATACCGATGTACTTCGCTTTCTTACCAAGTGATGGGAAGCGGAAGGCACGTTTACGGATGTCCATGAATTTTTGAACCAAGTCACGGAAGTCGATTTCTGGTTGTTCGTAGAAGAGCCACATTACTTTGGCCGCGTCCATTGGAGAACCACCACCAAGAGCGATGATTGTATCTGGTTCAAATGCTTTCATCACTTCAGCACCACGTTCTACAGTTGTGATGTCTGGATCTGGTTCAACATCTGAGAAGACTTGGATAGTTACACGGTTGCTACGTGCGTTCAATTGATCGATAACACGTTGAACAAAGCCAAGTTTTTCGATCGATTTGTCTGTAACAATCATAACGCGTTCAATATCTTCACATGTTTGAAGGTATTGGATAGAATTGCGTTCGAAGTAAATTTTTGAAGGAACTTTAAACCATTGCATATTATTTCTACGTTTCCCTACTTTCTTGATGTTTAGAAGGTTGATCGCACTCACGTTATCACCGACTGAGTTGTGTCCATATGAACCACATCCAAGTGTCAATGATGGAATGAAGGCATTGTATACGTCACCGATACCACCGAAAGTAGATGGAGAGTTCCAGATAATACGCATAGCTTTGATTTCTGTACCAAAGCGTTTAGCAAGAGCTTCGTCTTTTGTATGGATGGCTGCTGAGTGACCAAGTCCGTTAAACTCAACCATTTGACGAGCTTTTGTAAGACCGTCTTCTGTATCTTCAGCTTTTAGGACAGCGATAACTGGTGACAATTTTTCACGAGTCAATGGTTCTTTTGGTCCTACTTCTGCACATTCTGCAGCCAAGATGTTTGTTCCTTCTGGAACGCTGAATCCTGCTTGTTCTGCAATCCATGCTGCTGGTTTACCAACGATGTTTGCATTTAGTTTAGCACCTGCACAGTTTTTGCTGTTAGCTTTCACACCGAAACAGAATTCTTCAAGAAGTGCTTTTTCTTTTTTGTTTACAAAGTAAGTGTGGTATGATTTGAATTCTGCTACAAATTCGTCATACACTTCTTTATCAATGATAACCGCTTGCTCTGATGCACAGACCATACCATTATCAAATGATTTAGACATAACGATGTCATGAGCAGCTTGACGAAGGTCAGCAGATTTTTCTACATAGGCAGGAACGTTTCCGGCACCTACCCCAAGAGCTGGTTTTCCACATGAGTATGCAGCTTTAACCATAGCATTCCCACCAGTTGCAAGAATAGTTGCAACACCTTCGTGGTTCATTAGCGCTCCAGTTGCTTCCATAGATGGCTTTGTAATCCATTGCACACAGTTCTCAGGAGCACCAGCTGCAATCGCTGCATCGCGAACGATTTGTGCTGCGTGAGCTGATGATTCTTGAGCTGATGGGTGGAAGGCGAAAACGATTGGGTTGCGTGTCTTCAAAGCAATGAGTGATTTGAAAATCGCTGTTGAAGTTGGGTTTGTTGTCGGAGTGACACCACAGATTACCCCTACAGGCTCCGCAATCTTTGTCAAACCTGTAATTGGATCATCTTCGATAACTCCAACTGTTTTAACTCCACGCATATTGTTCACTACGTGTTCACAGGCAAATAGGTTTTTTGTCGCCTTGTCTTCAAATACTCCACGACCAGTTTCTTCAACTGCATGTTGTGCAAGGATACCGTGCGCGTCAAGTGCTGCAACCGAAGCTTTTGCCACGATGTAGTCAACTTGCTCTTGGTTCAACTTGCGCATTTCATCAAGCGCAACCAAGGCTTTTTTCACGAGACCATCGACATGCTTTTCAGCAGCAAGTTGTTTTTCCTCTGGTGTTACTGTTTTTTTATCAGCCATATTATCCTCCATAGCCTTTAAGGATGTTATCCTTTGTTAATTTTTTCACAAGTTTATTATAACTCTTTTTTTATGCTTTGTAAACAGTTTCATAAGTATTTCACAAAGAATTTTTCTGAGATTGTGATTTTTTTCTCAATATAGCTATGCAATAGAGTTTTGGCCGGATGATTGTGAAATTATGGAGAAATTTTTTTTATTTCACAAAGCTTTTCTAGTTGATAGTTAGTTATCAAATCCAAACAAAGAAAGCGCTTTCTTGCTGGTTTTAAAAAATAGTCTCCTAACTTGGAGACTACTGTTTTTGCTGAAAAACGCCTTGTTTAAAGGTCCCTTCATAAACAACTTCTTGCTCTGTCGTCAACTTCCCTTGACCTTCAGCCTGGCCATTTACAAAATCACCTTCGTATTTCCAGCCAGCTTTTGATTGGAAAGTCCCTTTTCCATTAAAGGCTCCATTATTGAAATCACCTGTATATTGGTCTCCATTTTCAAAGGTCAAGGTTCCTTGACCATTCATTTTCCCTCGTACCAAGGTGCCATCATAAACAAGAGCTCCACCATCAAGTGTCAGGACACCCTTTTTAGGCGTATTTAGCAGAAATACCGAAAGAGCACAGAGTACTATTACAACTACTGCAATGAGCTCTAACCTAGGACGAGTTAGGCAAACTCTACCCTTTTCATAAAATTGTTTAAGCTTTTCCATTATCACTCTCTTTTTCTAATCGATCTAGCCAGCTTTGACATCCACTTGTGATACGAGAATAGGTTTCCTCAAAATCTCCTGTATACCAAGGATCTGGGACACTTTCAGATGCAAAAGAGTAAATCTTGTACTGTAGTTCCTGAGGACACATGTGACGCAGATCTGAAACGTTTGAAGCATCCATACCGATAATGTAATCAAAGGCTTCAAAATCTTCCTTAGTAATCTGAAGAGATGTCTTGCTCTTGTCATAAGGAATCTCATACTGTTGAAAAATCCCTTGAGTGCCCTTATGAATCGGATTACCATGTTCCCAAGAGGAAGTCGCTCGACTTTGTATTTCGTAGTTATCTGTCATTGATTTCATAACAAACTCGGCCATAGGACTTCGGCAAATATTTCCTAAGCAAACAAATACTATTTTTTTCATCCCTTTTCCTCTCATCTCATAGAAAAACGGGAGTGACAGGTCCCGTTTTATTCTTCGATTGCTCCGCCTTCGTCAACAACTGTTCCTTCTGGTGTCACAGCTTCTTTGAGTGGCAAAACGGTCTTAATCGCAGCCAATTCAAAAGTCAAATAAACGCCATCTACATCCAGTACGATTGTACCTTTCTCAGTATCTACTTCATCCACTGTTCCGTAAAGCCCACCAATTGTAATGACTTCATAGCCTTTTTGAAGCTTGTTCAAGCTTTCCATACGCTTTTGTGCTTGTTTCTTTTGAGAACGTTGCATAAAGAACATCAAGGCAAACATACCTACAAGCATGATCACAAATGTTAAATTTGGACTAATATTTTCCATAGTATTTTCTCCTTTGTATTTTACATAGGACTACTATATCAAATTTCAGCTACTTTTACAAGGTTGTACCTTGTTTTTATGGTTATAAAAAATCAGAGTTTTCACTCTGATTTTTGTGATTATTTCAAGTTTTGAACGACTTTGACTAGATTTTCAACTGTAAATCCGTACTCTGCCAATACTTTTGGTGCTGGAGCAGATGCTCCAAAGGTATCAATACCGAGAACGGCACCATCAAGACCAACATATTTGTACCAGTTTTGAGTTGCTCCCATTTCGACTGCAACGCGACGACGAACTGAATTTGGAAGGATTTCTTCCTTATATGCTGCATCTTGTGCGTCAAAGACATCTGTTGATGGCATGCTGACTACGCGGACTTTTTCGCCTTGACTAGCCAATTCTTTAGCAGCTGAGACAGCAAGATTAACCTCTGAACCTGTCGCAATCAAGATGGTATCAAAGTCGGCTGCATTTTCATAGACAACATAGGCACCTTTCGCAACTTTGTCAAAGTCTGTTCCTTCTTCAACAGTCAAGTTTTGACGTGTCAAGACAAGGGCAGTTGGTGTTTTTTCGCTTGTCACGGCAAGGTACCAAGCTGCTTGAGTTTCACGCGCATCTGCTGGGCGGAAAACGTTTAGATTTGGCATGGCACGAAGACCTGCCAAGTGTTCAACTGGTTCGTGAGTTGGACCATCTTCCCCAACTGCAATCGAATCGTGGGTAAAGACATAAGTCACAGGAAGTCCTTGCAAGGCTGACAAGCGGACAGCTGCTTTCACATAGTCAGAGAAGACGAAGAAAGTACCACCGTATACACGAAGTCCACCGTGAAGGGCCATCCCGTTCAAGATCGTTCCCATTGCAAATTCACGAACACCAAACTGAATGTTACGGTTCAAGCGATTGGCATCGTCTTGAAGTCCATCAGTCTTGATATAAGTCATGTTTGAGTGAGCGAGGTCAGCTGATCCACCTAGGAAGGTTGGCAACTTAGCTGCTACAATATTCAAGGCATCTTGGCTTGAATTACGAGTTGCTTGAGAGAAGCCATTTTCTAAGGCTGGGAAGTCTGCTGGAGTCACTTTAACTGGAGCACGGCCGTCGATGATGGCTTCTACTTCTGCAGCCAGTTCTGGATGAGCTTCTTTATAATCAGCAACTAGTTTTGTCCAAGCTTGATAAGCTGATGCGCCACGATCTGCAACATTTTCTTTGAAATCAGCGTAAACTTCAGCTGGAATTTCAAATGGCTCGTAGTCCCAACCGAGAGCTTGGCGAGTAGCCGCAGTTTCATCTACTCCAAGAGGAGCACCGTGTACCGCATTAGTTCCCTGTTTATTTGGAGAACCGTATCCAATTACAGTCTTCACTTCAATCAAAGACGGTTTTCCTGAAGCCTTAGCTTCTTCGATAGCGGCATGAATAGCCTCAAGGTCTGTTCCATCTTCAACCAAGGCTGTATGCCAACCGTAGGCATTGTAACGGTCACGAACGCTTTCAGTGAAGGAATCCTTTGTCTCACCATCCAAGTTGATGTCATTTGAATCATAAAGGACAACCAACTTGTCAAGTTTTTGCAAGCCTGCGTATGAAGCCGCCTCACTTGAGACACCTTCCATCAAGTCTCCATCTCCACAGATCACATAAGTATAGTGGTCAAAGAGATTGTAGCCTTCACGATTGTATTTTGCTGCTAGGAAACGTTCTGCTTGAGCAAAACCTGTGGCAGTCGAAATCCCTTGGCCTAAAGGACCAGTAGTAGCATCAATCCCTGCAGTATGTCCAAATTCTGGGTGACCTGGCGTTTTTGAACCCCATTGGCGGAAGTTCTTGACTTCATCCATGCTAACATCTTCAAAACCAGAAAGGTGAAGAAGGGCATAAAGGAGCATAGAGCCGTGTCCTGCTGAAAGAATAAAACGGTCGCGGTTGATCCAGTTTGGTTGAGCTGGATTGATACGAAGTTGCTTTGTAAAGAGGCTATAGGCCATTGGAGCAGCCCCCATAACCACCCCTGGGTGACCTGAGTTTGCTTTGTTGATGGCGTCAATACCTAGAAAACGAATTGCATTAACAGATAGATTTGACATAGAATTTCCTTTCTCTTTGAGGTGATTAATGAATCACACATCCTATTTTACTATTATATGAAAAAATGCATAGAATAGCAATAAAACAATTTGCGTTCATCTAGCACATTTGATTTATCTATTCCCTCGTCACTTCATAGTAGGGGAGCAAGCGCGTATAAGCATCTTCTAGCTCCTCCAATATCGCTTCTACTGACTGATTTTCAATGAGGGAAACATCTGACTTGACTAAGACTTTACGAACTTCCTGATTTCTCAACTTCTCTCGTAAAGTACGACGATTTTCTTCATTAGCCTCCACCTTATGACTTTCCCCATTTGAGTAGACTAGATAATAAATTCCTTCTACCACTGGAAGTTCTAAAACCTTGGCTTGTTTGTCTAAGGTCTGTTCGTCTTTCTTGCGCTCGATGAAACTGACTTCCAAAGAAATCCCAAAATCAGCAGGTGTTCCATACAAACGAAGAGCCATCATAGGTTCTGTCACTTGTCCGTCTCTCTGTAGATAGGCCCAGAAATGCGGCCGCAAGCGTTGCGCTTGGTTCATCCACTGACTAGTCTGTTGCAGTTGCCATTCTGGATGATTAGCTTGAAAGGTATTGGCAAGTTCTGTAAAAGACTTCCGAGCCTCTTGACCTTTTTGCCGCAAATCCAACATCTTTTCTCTTTCATCGCCAGCTTTATCAGGATTACGGTACTGAACTCCTGCAAATGATAGGTATTCTCTAACTGCTTTCAGCATATCTGAATCTTTCCTTTCCTAGCAAAAAATCAGGATGAACCTGATTTTGCTTTGCTTATTCTGCATCTACGACAACATAGCGATTTGGCTCGTCACCTTCAGAGTAACTCGTCACGCCATCCATGCGTGAAATAATGCGATGGATAATCTTGCGTTCGCTATTTGACATTGGATCAGTTTGTTGGCTACGCCCTTCTTCTAAAACGCGAGTCGCCAATTTTTGAGCGTAGGTTTGCAAGACTTCTGCACGGTGTTCAACGTAATCATTGACATTGATTGTGATGTAGAAGGTTCTTGAATAGCGATTATAAAGGTAATTTTGCGCCAATAGTTGAAGAGCTTTCAAGACTTTTCCGTGATAGCCGATAATACGGCCTGGTTCATTCGTGTCAATTTGAAGATTGATGGTGCGGCGATTGTAGTCACTTGAAATCGTCCCTTCAACATCCATATCATCTACAATGGTTTGAACGTAGTTAGCTACTTCAGCTGCCACTTGTTCGATGTCATAACTTGGTTCTACTTTCAAGCCTAAATCTTCCAAAGATTGGCTTGTTGCTTCCTGCGTTTCAGTTTCTTTTTCTGGAGCAGATTCCACTTCCTCGGCAGTATCCTCTGGTTCCAAATCATTTAAAATTGAAATATGACCTGTTTCTTCCAAAATCGTGCTGGCATGTTTTTCATTTTTCAGGATTTCAGCCTTGACCTCTTCAGAAACACCTTGACCTTCTTCTTCAATCTTCTTAATCGCTTCAACTACATGCCCCAAATCAACAGTTGCTTCACTTACTGTTTTCACGGGTTCATTTTTTTCATTGACTTCTTTTGGAACCCCTTTAATGGCCTGCTGATTGGCTTTGATCACTGTCGTTTCACTAATAGCTTCGATATCAACTTGAGCTGGCTTCTTACCAAACAAGCCTAAGAATCCTTTTTTCTCTTTTGAAACGACCTTGATGTGGGCCTTCATTCTTGGAATGTCTAATTCTTTCAATCCTTTTTGGATTGCTTCTTCAACCGTTGAACCTGTAAATAATACCATTACCAGATTCCTCCTTATTTTTTCTTTTTCTGTGCTTTTTTCAAAGCTCTTCTCTTCTTGCCTTCTAAATCTTTTTCTGCTTGCGCCACCGCTTCTCTTTCAGCAATAATCTTGAAAGGATTGTTCAAGAAATAGGTTTGCAGAACTTGGTAAGCATTGGATACAGCCCAGTACAAAGCTACACCACTTGGGGCGGAGATGGCAAAAACAAAGATCAATACGGGCATACCATACATCATCCCTGTCGTAGCTCCACTTTTTTCGGACAAAGCTTTATTCGATAACCAGCTACTCAAGAAGGTAAAGACTGCCGCCAAAATCGGAAGGACAAAACTTGTATCTACTCCTCCCAAATTAATCCATAAAAAGTGACCTGTTTTCAAAAAGTCTACTCGACTCAAGGCTTGAAAGAGTGCCAAGAGAACCGGCATTTGTATTAAAATCGGCCAGAGAGAGGATGAATGTTTGATCCCTAACTCTTTATAAACCTTGCGCATCTCCTGGTCTAGCTTGGTTCTACTTTCCATATCACGGCCCGGGTATTGCTCTCGCAAAGCCTTGATGCGTGGTTGAGCCTCTTGCATTTTTCTAGAGGCAACCATCTGTGTCTGAAAGACCGGTAATAGAATCGTCCGGATCAAAATCGTGAAGAGGATAATCCCCACTCCGATACTAATGTCAAAGGACAAAAAGCGGATAATTTCAGCAAAAAAATAGACGAATTTGCTCCAAAAGTCTGTCGAATCTGCTGTTATATCGCTAGCTGTACCATTTGTTGCACAGGCTGTCATGATAAACAAGGACAAGCCCAACAAACTAGTCAACTGTAGTTTCTTTTTCACTCCCATTTCCTTCCTGGTAAATCTTTGATAACTTTAATACGTGGAGTAGGTTTTTCTCCATCTCTGCATATTCCAAGGTTTCCACCCCTTTTCGGGCAATCACGACAAAATCAACATGCTCTACTAAACTCCCTTTTACACTTTGTAGAATGTGCCGGATTCGTCTCTTAATTTGATTTCTGGTAACTGCATTCCCCAGCTTTTTGCTGACGGACAGTCCTACTCGAAAATGGTTTTGCTGGTTTTCCAATTGGTAGACAACAAATTTTCGATTGGCAAAACTTGTTCCGTCCTTGAAAATCGCCTTAAAATCTTTCTCTCTTTTTACACGAAAGCTTTTCTTCAAAACTCAACTCCATCTATTAAATTACTACTATTATACCATATTTTTTGAAAAAGCCAATAACAGCAAGGTTTTAGACATTTTCTACATAAAAAAAGCTGGAAAATCTCTTTCCCAACTTCTTTTTACAATCAAATTTTACGTGTATTTACTTATTTTTTCAAGCGCTCAACATCGCGTGCAATCACCAATTCTTCATCTGTTGGAATAACCAAGACACGGATTTTCGCTGCGTCAGTTGAGATGTCTCCCGTTACGCCAAAGACGTTCTTTTCTGGATCCACATCACAACCAAACCAAGAGATACCTGAAATGACATCCTCACGAACCAAAGCAGCATTTTCACCGATTCCTGCTGTGAAGATAATAGCATCTGCCCCATTTAGGACTGCAAGGTATTGACCGATATGTTTTTGGATACGATCGACATACATTTCATAAGCCAAAGTCGCATCATGGTCTCCTGCTTCCATGGCAGCAATCACATCACGCATATCGCTTGACTGGCCAGAAACTCCCATGAGCCCTGATTCACGATTGAGAACGCGACTAATATCGTCAGGGGTATTGAAATCCTCTGTATATTGCATGAGATAAGGGATGATAGCAGGGTCAATATCTCCTGTACGAGTTCCCATCATCACTCCTCCAAGTGGCGTGAATCCCATAGAAGTATCTACAGACTTCCCGCCCTTAACAGCTGTGATAGAAGCCCCGTTACCAATATGGCAGGTAATCAATTTCAAATCTTCTAGAGGACGGCCCAAAAGTTTCGCTGCTTCTCCTGCGACAAACTGGTGGCTTGTCCCGTGGGCACCATATTTACGAACCTTGTTGTCTGTGTAGTATTTAGTTGGTAGAGGGTAGCGATAAGCCTTTTCTGGCATGGTTGTGTGGAATGAGGTATCAAATACGACAACACTGGTAATATCTGGCAGCAATTCCTTAAATGCGCGAATTCCAGCTGCGTTAGCTGGATTGTGAAGAGGAGCCAACAGTCCCAATTCCTCAACTTTTTCTAACACATCTCCCTCAACAACTGTTGATTCCTTGAAATATTCACCACCTGCAACGACGCGGTGTCCGACACCTGTAATCTCATCGTACCCTTTGATAATATCAAAACGAATCAAGTCATCCAATAAAATTTTAACGGCTTGTGTGTGGTCTTCAATATCAAGAATTTGTTGTTCCGAACGACCGTCAAATTTTACTGTTGAAATTGAATCTTTCAATCCAATACGTTCAATCAAGCCTTTAGCCAAAACTTTTTCCTCAGGCATTTGATAAAGTTGCCATTTCAAGCTTGAACTTCCTGCATTGATTGCAATTGTTTTTGTCATAAGATGATACCTCTTTTTAAGCGTTTTCATCTATTATAACAAAATCTCTTTTATATTTCAGTACCTTTGCTCCAATTTTGAAAATTTTCTTTAAAGGTCAACAAAACTGACGGATCTTGCAAGCTAGTAAGAGGATAGACAAAGGGTTCTATTTCCTTATCTCTTTTCTTTTGTAAGACAAAAATACTTTTAGCTTGGCTTGCAGTTGAGAAAATATCCTCTGGCAGAGCGATGATAGCAGCCAGACTCACTTCGTCTTTGAGCCACCCTTTTAACAAATCACTTTGAGGACTGGTCAATAAATCACTCGGAGCTAGAAAAATAGCATAGCCATCTGACTTAAGGTACTTGAGGCCTTGTTCCATCAGCAAATGATGGGCATAGGTATGCTCTTGACTAGAAGACACTCGGTAGCGCGAAGCGATGGCATCGTCTGGGTAATAGCCAACAGGCAAGTCGCTGATGACCATGTCGCTTTCTTTAAGCATTTGTGGACGAACGGCATCTCCTTGGACAAAACCAGCCTGCAAACCAATCACATCTGCCATACTGGCTGCCAGATCAATCAGCAAGTCATCCACTTCGATTCCCAAGTAATCTACTTTTTTAGCAAGAGAAGTCAAGAAAGTAGCGCCCAGAATCCCCATGCCAGAACCTATTTCGAGGATGCTAATTTTCTCTTGTTCAAACAACTCTTCTACAACAAGTACCAAGAGGAGGGCAATGGCATCTGGCGTAAACTGGTGATTGGCCTGTAAAGGCTCCGTTTGTCCCGCCTTCATCAAGAGAAACTGGTAGGTCTTGAGCCACTCTTCCTTGCGAAGCGCTAAGCGCTTAAGGGCTTGATTGTTCTCCTTGACCTGCTCTAGTTCGGTCTCGCCATCCAAATAGATGCTGTTTTGCTCTACCAAGGCATCATAAAAGTTGGTCACCAAATCACTTTGGATGACATGGACATTCTCTAGTAAATACGTATAAGCTTGTTCAATTTTTTCAAAATCCATATTCCTATCTTATCAAATTTCCCTCCTTTTTTCCATCTGAAGAGAAAAAATCACTGCTTTAGTCAGCGAGTGATTTTTGGGCTACTGTTAAAAAGAGTTCTGAATAATTTCCTTGAAACAATTCTTCAGCACTATAGAGGATCTGACTGTCAATGTTCGAAAAACCAAACTGATCAAGTTTGGTTTCCAGTTCAGGCAATTCAAAGCCATGATGGTTGGTATCTGTCTTGACAAAATCAGCAATGAGGACCTGTCCATTCTCCCTAAGGTGATGGTGAAACATGACAAGAGTCGCATCTAGATCAGGCATATGATGAAGAACCCGACTGACAACAATCAGGTCAAATTGTTGCTCCAAAGGATTCACCAGTAAATCCTGTTCCAAGAGTTGAAGATTCCTGATTTCTTGCTCTTCTGTTTTCAAACGGGCTTGCTCCAGCATTCTCTCAGAGATGTCGACAAGAGTGACAGACTTGGCCTGCTTGGCCAGAGGCAAGGCTAATAGACCCGTCCCACCGCCAAAGTCCAATATTTCCTTGTCTGATAGAAGAACAATCTGTTTTTCAACTGCTTGACAAACCAAATTTGCAAGAAAGATATTTTTGGGCGAATCAAAAGTTTCTGCTTTGTGATTAAAATCATGTTTCATGCTTTTAGTTTAGCACAAAGTAGTTGAATTGCCTAGGAATTGGCTTTCTTTTTAGGCTTTTCTTCTGATTTTTTCTTCCCTGCTTGATTACTTAAATCAGTCGCTACCTCTTCCTTTTTAGCTGTTTTCTTTGCTTGGATTTTCAGCGGAGGAAAGAGAAATTCATAGTTGCCCTTATTCATACGAACACTTGTTGCAAAACCTGTTTTCGTATTTTGATATCTGACTTTTCCTAAGTTAAAGACTCGTTCTCCACTTTCTTGCTCAGCCTTATCCTTACTTCGCTTGGCCATGGCAAAAGCGATCAACTTTTCTTTGTTTAGGGCAAAGTCTTTGTGATGAGCGACTTGCCGATTCAAATAAAACTGCAACAATAGGCTAAAAATGGCTGCCATGGTGACTGCATATAAAAGAACACCTGCCTTAACTTTTTGCTTTTTCCACACGATAGATGAACTCCCTTTCTAAGCCTTTTTGAAATTGGAAACGAAAGCGAATCAGTTGATTTTCCTCTGCAATCTGAGCTGATTTGAGGCCATAAACCATTGGCTGGTAACCTCGGCCACTACTATCGGTTTTCCGAAAATCATCTGATTTGGACTTACCCATAGCGATATCCTTCCCATCTTGCTTCACATAGAGACGATCGCCTTCCACCTTTTCAAACTGCGAACGCTCTAACTCAGCCTCTAGCTGGTCCACAAACAAGAGCCACTCCTTTTGCTCGCTTTGTTGCTGGTAGCGAACTTCTGAAATGAGGAGCTGACTCATGGCATGAAAGAGAAGCAGGCCACCGCTAATGACGATAAGGGCAAGCATAGATTCCAAAAGAGTGAACGCTCTTACCTTACTGCTCTTTAAGATCCAGCAATTTCTCTGAACCATGGTAGACCTCCAATCCTTTTTCACTAGCAAACACCTGAACCTCCACTCCGTTTATGTTTACCTGATTTTGACCTGTCTGCAGAGCCATCTTCGCCACACGCAAGACTTCTCCCTTTTGCAAGATTTCTGCCTCTTCTTGTCTATTTTTCTGAATTTGCCCCAAAAGAAGGGTCGCAATGCTGGCAAACACAGCCAAAGCTACTACTGCTTCTAGTAAGATCACTGCCTTAATTTTTAGTTTCCTTAATGCGTTTAATTTTTCCATTTCCTAGATATAATTGATAGCGAATCGCTCCTTTACTGGTCTGAAATTCAACCTTAGCCAGGGACGAATTGCCCCCAGCTCGGTCAAATATAATGCTTTGTCCTGATGGTGCCTGAATTCCTTTAGGAACGGTCAAGTTTTGACTGCCATTGCTGATCGTCTGTCTATCTAAGTTCAGACTGTTTTTTTGCTGACTGACTAGACTGCGTTTTTGCGTTTCCCGGTAGAGTTCTTCAAACTCCATAAAGAAAATCTGCTCTTCTACCGCTGCAAAACTGTATTGAACAGAACCAGACAAGCCCAGGGCAAGGATACTCACAAGTCCCAAAACTAAGAGACTTTCAAGCATAGTAAAGGCCTTAATCTGCAACAGTTTGACTTGTTTTTTGTTTTGCATGGTAGTCTTTATAAGCTTTAGCTTGCTCAGCTGTGATACGACCGTCTGCTTGTAATTTGCTAAGGCTAGCATCTTCATTCTTGTCCAGACTATAGAGCTCTGCCTGGCTTTCTACGACCTTGACAACAGCAGCTTTTCCTTTGTCATCGACGGCATCCTTTTGCTTGGTCAAATTGGGCACAAAGAGCAAGAGAAGAACACTGATGATAAGCAAAACCACTAACATTTCTACCAAAGTGAAAGCTTTAACCTTGGCTTTTTTTAAATTTGTCATGAGTTTTTTCATTTTAAAAATTTACCTCCATATTTTGATACATGGGCATAAGCATTGCCGCATAAAGTAAAACGATAATCAGGGCCACAAAGATAAAAACCAGTGGCTGTACTAAGTTCATGGTGCGGTTGACTCGGGTAAAAAAGGCTTCCCAAGTTTTTTCCGCATAGATTTCCAACTCACTCCCCAGCTTGGACTTGACTTCCCCATACTCGATGATGAGACTCAACTCCTTTTTAAAGAAAGGATAGGTCGCTATGGTTTGAGAAAATTCGCGGCCATTTTGCAGGGCTTGAGCCAAATCTTGACCGATTTCTTTAAAGAGCTGAGAACCTTGTTCCTGCATGATCTGAAAAATCTGCGTCAGCTCCATTCCCTGCGAAATCATATTGCCCCATTCACGCGCGTAATAGGCCGTCAGATAGGTCTGGACAAAGATTCCTAGAAAGGGAATCCGCGCTAACATCGAGAAAACCCGCATCTTGGAACTTCTTTTGTAGAAAGTGAGGGTTAAAAGTAGAGACAGAGAGCAAACCAACACTAGTCCTAGAAATATTTGTGGCAGATTGCCAATGATTTGGGTGGCGATATTGCTACTGTCCAGTTGGGGGAGCAAATAATTCCTGAGCCCCAACATAATTAGCAGGAGAAATCCCAGCAAAATCAGGGGATAGGTCGCCACTTCGATTAATTTTTTCTTGACCTTGGCCAAATTATCCAGATATTCTTCTATCTTTGCCAAACTCAGGTGGAGATTTCCATGAACTTCAGCTAGAGATAATTGGGTCACAATGGCACTTGAAAACCCCAAGCTGTTCATCATTTCTGAGAAAGATTCCCCCTGAGATAAGCCTTGGTGCATCTGGGCCACATAGTCCTTTTCCAGCAGGGCACTTCTGCCCAAAAAAGAAATAATTTCCACCAAATGAAAGCCACTGGAAAAGAGGTTGTTAAACAGGGTGATGATTTTCTTCTGCTTAGCTGTAGCTAATTTTTTCCGTTTCAGCCTGAAGACTTGTGATATGTCCATCTTTAAGAAGCTGATCAATCTGCTCATTCCAGCTAGTTGGCTGGTGTTCTTGATAGTCTTTGTTTGCAAAGTCAACGATTCCTCCTCCCCCGATTAATCTCTGGTAGCAGACTCCTTGCAGAACAACTGCTAATTCCTCCTCCGTCACACCCAACTCCAGAAGGCGTTCATAAACACCTCGGATACTCTTGGCATGAATGGTTGAAAAAACTGTCGCCCCTGTCAAACTGGCTCTGACCACTGCACGCGCTGTCTCGCTATCCCGAATTTCACCAATAATCAAGAGGTCCGGACGATGCCGGAGAGACAGTTTGATCAGATTTTCATAGGTCAAGCCAATCGCCTCATTCAACTGCAACTGGAGCATGTCTTCCTGCTTGATTTCGACAGGATCTTCAATAGACATGACCTGCTGTCCTTTAAACAGAGACTTGGCTAATTCGTGCATCAAGGTCGTCTTGCCACTTCCGACTGGACCCGCAAAAAGGTAGAGGCCCCGTTGCCTGTACTGCTCACCCAGTTCGTTCATATCCTGAAACCAGAAATGCAGCTCCTGCTCCTCATCATGCAACAAACGAATGACCAAACTCTCATGTCCCCGATAATCTCCTACGGTAGACAAACGCAGAGAAGACACCTTCTCCCCATGCTGATAGTCGCAAGAACCCAGCTGACTACGTCTCTTCTCCCCTACATTCATACCCGCTACAAACTTAAAATGACTAATCACAGCAGCTAAAACATCAAACTCATAGGAGTCAACGAGACACCGTTCGTCTCCAACCCGCATGTGAAGCTCGTAGGACTTTTCCTTGGGGATAAAATAGATATCCTGAGCCTTCTTTTCTTTCGCAGTAGCAATAATTTTCTGTGCAATTTCTTGTACCATACCGCCCTCCTTATCTAACTATTCGCAAAAAAATAAAAAAAGCAACTTAAAAAGTTACTTTTTTATCTCCATTTCATGCGGCAAGAACGGTGTTTTTCTTGACCTGTTTGTTTTTCGTAGCCTGGACGTAGCTTTTCATCGGGGATGACTTGCTCATCCTGTAAAAGTGCCAAAGAATGGTACTGTTGCAAATACTCATCACACTCATCACACCAGCGTTGGTCGGCAGGATCCCAAAAGATAGTCATCAAATCACTCCGACTCTTATAAAGAGGATTCTTCTTTTCCAGCTCAAACCAGCATGATTTATAATATTTTAGAGCATCATAATACTTGTCAAAAGATTGACTCATGATGACATCTTCTTCCCAACCTTCTATGAACCACCACGGTTCAAAATCCCCATACATTTCTATAACACGATACATTCTTACTACTTCCTTTGTATCGTATATTATATCTAATTTTTTATTACAAGAAAAGGATTTTGCTTGCCTTTCCCTTTAGGAAGACTTCTTTAAATACCTTTTCAGCCTATCATAAAAATAGGAGTCCTTTATTGACCCCTATTTTTATCTTCTTAGGCTTGATAACGTTTCACACCATCTAGGTAGGTTGCTACCAATTCCAAATCTTTATCTAGTACGATAAAGTCAGCGTCGTAGCCTTCACGGATTTGGCCACAGACATCATCGATGTGAACAGATTTTGCTGGGTTGAGGCTGGCCATCATGACTGCTTCATGCGGATTCGCAATGCCCCATTCGACCACATTTTTCAAACCATCTTTGAGTTTGAGGATAGAACCTGCCAAATTGCCTGTCGATTTGAGGCGAGCAGTTCCATTAGCAACTACTACCGGGAATTCTCCCAACATGTAGTCACCGTCTTCCAAGCCACCAGCTGTCATACAGTCTGTGATAAGGGCAATATTTTCAATTCCTTTTTGTTTGAGCAAAATATCACAGGCCTTTGGATCTACATGGTGACCATCACAAATTAATTCTGCGTAAGTATGAGGCAATTCATACATGGCTCCCACCATACCGAGTTCACGGTGAGTCAACCCACGCATCCCATTGTAGGCATGTACCCAAACACTAGCTCCAGCATCTACTGCCTTTTTAGCTTCGTCAAATGTTGCATCTGAGTGACCAAGAGCAACCGTCACACCTTCTCCCGTAACCGTACGTACAAAGTCTTCTACGCCTTCACGTTCTGGCGCAAGGGCGATTTTATTGAGCAAGCCATTTGCTGCTTTTTGCCAAGCACGAAACTCATCCATACGAGGATCTTTCATGTAGGCAGGGTTTTGAGCTCCCTTGTATTTCTCTGTGAAATACGGGCCTTCAAAATAGATACCCCGAATTTTCGCTCCAGTTGCTTCCTGGTAACGAGCACCGATATTTTCTGTTACTGCGAGCAATTGCTCATATGATGAGGTCAAAGTAGTTGGCAAGAAACTCGTTACTCCCATGCTGAGGAGCCCTTCACTCATGGTATGAAGTGTTCCTTCGATGTTATTATCCATAACATCCACACCACCAAATCCATGAATGTGGGTATCCACAAGCCCTGGCGCAATGCTATAGCCTGTATAGTCAATGACGTCAGCACCTTCAGGAATCTCTTCTACATGCTTTCCAAACTTACCATCCACAAGTTCCAAGTAGCCGCCACGACGAACTCCGTGTGGATAGAAAAACTGATCCGCTTTAATATAATTAGGCATAATGATAACCTCCTTGATAGATTGATTCTAGAATTTATTATGTCAATTACATTATAAACCTTTCTTTTTCATTTGTAAATGGTATAGACCTATTTTCTAGAGATATTTTAAAAGAGCTGGATTTCTCCAACTCTTTAATTTTATTTTGATTTTACAGGTAGTTCTTGAGCAGCCTTAACAGCAGCTGCAATCGTCTCTGCGTAAAGTTTAGCACCTTCTTCAATCATGTTGCTATCATTTCCAAAGTGAACTTGGTCAGTTCCAGCCCAGATTTCAGGGTGCTCCTTAGCAACCTTATTCCAGTCAGCGATGCTTACGTAAGGATTCTTTTCAGCTAATTCCCGTGCATAAGCCGCATACTGCTCCACTGATGTGTAAGTGTCCTTGCTCTTGTCTCCCTCATAAGGTGTCACCAGTATCAGATGGTGTCCTTTCGGTAGATTGTTCACGATGCTGTCCAAATCATTCTTATAGCCTTCAGGATTATTGACTCCCGTTGCAATGACAACAGTTTTTAGCAGCGCCTTGTTCTGACTGTTATTGAGCATGATGTCATTGGCTTGCTTGGTCGTTCGACTAACTTGGGCATTGATATTCGCTTCAGGAAGTGCCTCTTGTAAGGCTGTATTGGCACGCAAGGCTACCGAATCTCCTATCAGGCTTGTTCCCTCAGAAATTCCTAGACGACTCAGTTCAGCTTGTTCAGCAAGAGTCTTTGTTTGTCCTATATTGGTCTGGGCTTGTTTGAAACCATTGACCATCAAGTCTGTCTCAAAAGCTCCAACTTGAGGAGCCACAACTATGATAATCAAGGTAATCAAGGTAAGAATGCCAGCAGCACCAGCACTAATTGGTTTAATATGAGGCAATCGACTAATCTTCCGTATTAAAGGATTGGATTTACCGGCAATCAATGGCTCAATAATATAGAAGGATAGGATAGCAAAGAAATAAGAAAAGATGATCGTCAGAATAACAGCAGGCAGATTACTCATCAGCTGAGAAAAGATAATATAAAAAGGCCAGTGGAAGAGATAAACCGCGTAGCTGGTATCCGCTAAAAATGTAATGATCCGAGGTTCTTGTATCTCAGGCGTTTTCTCATGCAAGACACGCGCAGCAAAAATCATGGTCACTGCCGCTAAACTTGCTAGCAAGAAACCAAATAAGTACGCAAACAGGTAGGTGAACTTGACAAAGAAAGTCAAGAGCACTAGCACCAAAAGCCCCGCAATAAACACCAGTAGATTTTGACGAAGGTCCCACATCCGGTCAAACTGCTTGACTAAATCGCTCGTCTGACGAACCCCCACAACTGTCGCCAAAATGCTTCCTAAAAAGAAGGGATAGACATGGGTTAAACTTGAAAAGTAGACAGATGAATAGGAACTCGCCATTAGACTACCAATAAACATGGAGAAAAAGCTAATGATAAAAGCTCCAGCAGAAAGGAGAAAGACCATCCCTCTCAATTGACTACTAGATTTTGAACGTTTCGATAAGAACCAAACCGCTAAGCCCCAAAGGATATAGTAGTGAACCTCAACAGCTAGGCTCCAGTTGTGAACAAAGAGATGCGGAATGAACTGGGATTCATAACTTCCCCCTGTTAACATTTCGTAGAAGTTGGTCATAAAACCGAGAACTCCAGCAATCTGGCCACCAATTCCAGCAACATAGTCTTGACGAACCAAGAAAGTAAAAGGCATGGTCACCAAAATCATCAGCACCACAGGTGGCACGATGCGGTAAAATCGTCTCTTAAAAAAAGCCCAGTAAATCAATCTGGCGTGCCTTCCCAAATTCTTCTAAAAGGAGGGAGGTGATCAAAAATCCTGAAAAAGTGAAAAAGACATCTACCCCAAAGAAGCCTCCAGGAAAGATCGTTTGAAAGAAGTGGTACAAGAGCACCAAAAGTAAACCTGTAATCCTAATCAAGGAAAACCATTTAATACGCATACGAGTCTATTCTCCATTAAATTAGGAAGTAAAACACCACCTAATTTCCATTCCATTATACTCCCTATTCTATCAAAAAAATAGGAAAAATCCTAAGAGAAAACTTAGGATTTTGGCATTCTATTTTTACACTTTAAAAATTGCGTCCTGACTTGTTGTAGCCATATTTTTCCACAAAATACTCACGAAATTCCAAGAGATTATCATCCATGATGGCTTGGCGGACCTGCTTCATCAGGTTGAGCAAGAAGTAGAGATTGTGGTAACTAGTCAAGCGGATACCGAAGGTTTCATCAGCCTTGAGCAGGTGACGAAGGTAGGCGCGTGTGTAGTTCTTACATGTGTAGCAATCACACTCAGGATCCAGTGGCGTAAAGTCTTCAGCGAATTGGGCATTTTTGACAACCAAACGACCTTGGCTGGTCATACAAGTCCCATTACGAGCGATACGAGTTGGCAAGACACAGTCAAACATATCTACACCACGAATAACTCCATCAATCAAGCTATCTGGCGCTCCCACACCCATCAAATAGCGAGGTTTGTTTTCAGGTAGCAGTTGAGTTGTGAAGTCCAAGACTGCATTCATTTCTTCGTGCGTTTCTCCCACTGCCAAACCACCGATAGAGTAGCCTGGGAAATCCATGCTGACAAGGTCATGAGCTGACTGACGGCGAAGTTCTTCAAAGCCCGCTCCCTGTACAATTCCAAACAAACCTTGGTCATGCGGACGACGATGAGCCTTCAAACCACGCTCAGCCCAACGACTGGTACGTTCGATTGATTTCTTAACGTAATCATAGGGTTGGTAAAACTGAGGACATTCGTCAAAGGACATCATGATGTCTGAACCCAGATTATTCTGAATAGAGATGGCCTTTTCTGGTGATAGGAACATCTTGGAGCCATTGAGATGGTTTTTAAAGGTTACTCCTTCTTCGGTGATATTTCGGCTATCTGCTAGGGAATAAACCTGGAAGCCACCACTGTCTGTCAAAATTGGTTGATCCCAGTTCATAAATTTGTGGAGACCACCTGCGCGTGCGATGAGTTCATCTCCAGGGCGAAGCCAGAGATGATAGGTATTAGAGAGGATAATCCCTGATCCCATCTCCTTCAACTCCTCTGGTGACTGGGTTTTTACAGTAGCTTGGGTCCCAACTGGCATAAACATAGGTGTCGGGAAGGTACCGTGCGGGGTGATGATTTCTCCCAGACGAGCTCCCGTGTGTTTCTCTTTCTTAATCAAACGGTATTTGATTGGTGAATCTGACATTTTCTACCTCCGAAGCTGGGAAAGACAGTCCCAGTTCATACTTTGTGCCCAAAGGCATACTGTATGATTTTATCAAAAAAACCAGGAACTGTCACGAACTATGGTATAATGAGAGAATGAAATACCCAAAAATTGATTTAAAAACTATTCGTCTGCAGACGAGGCAGTTTCAGGCTGAAAATCCCCGCCTCTTTCTGGTCTATCTCTTACCTAGCATGCTGGTCATCTTATCAGGCTTTCTCAACCCCTTGGCTCGTCTCCAAGACAGTGTTTTAGAGCAATCCTTTTTCAGCATGCTGGCACAAGTGCTCCAAGCCTATCTCTTCCCACTAGTGGTTTCTTTTGTGAGCACGATTTTTCTAGCAGGTGCTGCTTTTGCGACACTCCGACTCCTCAAGGATCCTGATACAGAACTCTCAGTAAAATCAAGCCTGGCCCTCTTTGCTGAAGAGCGCTTCTCGCAAACCTTCCTAACTCTGCTCCTCAAACGTTTCTACCTCTTTTTATGGAGCATTCCAAACTTAGTAGGCGTTTATTTTCTCTTTTATAGCAATCTCTTGGCTCGGAGATTTGTCGCCCTACATCCTGAATTTCCAAAATTAGACCTCTCATCCGTTGAAACCGAGCAATTCCTTCTGACCTTTGGCCTCTACTTTTTCGCGAGTCTCATCTTGATGATTGTAGGGAACACCCTCTACGTTCCGCAACATTATGCCTACTCGCAGGTAGAATTCCTCCTCTGCGATACTCTAGATTTAGGACAGGCTAAACCCCGTCAAATCCTGAAAACCAGCCGTTTCTTGATGAAGGGTTACAAATTCCAGTGCTTTGTCCTCGACCTACAACTACTCCCTTGGTACTTCCTCAACTGGCTCACTTTTGGAATTGCTAGTTTTTCAATCCTTCCCTATATCCAGAACAATCATATCTTCTTTTACAGAGCCCTACTAGCCCGTAAACGTCGAAATGGATAAGAGCATACAAAAACCAGCATCGTTCAGGACGCTGGTTTTCTAATTTAAAAAGCAAAATACTCAGCAGAGTCAAAATAGCAGGCCCACCTTGCTTCAGAATAATCTTCTTGTCTGCTGTCAGAGAACCGTAGGTCACTGCACCAAGCACAAATAAAACAAAGATGGTCACAATTTCCAAACTTTGTGAGAAATAAATCCCGTACAAGAGAAACACACCTATCAAAGCATTATAAATTCCTTGATTTTTAAATAATGAACTCACTGAAGGACGAGCCAGTTCTTCCTTATCCACATTAAACACTCGACTAGTAGTATCTGATTGCGTAGCCACACTTTCCAAATAAAAAATGTAAAAATGCTCCAAAGCAACGATAGTTGCTAAAATAATTGTAAAAATAGACATATTCTTCTCCTTAAATTTTTATCTCTTCTAAGCCAGATATCAACTTTTCTAACAAGCGACTGAACTCTTCTCGCTCTCCTTTTGTAAGTACACTCTCCATCTGATTTTTTACGTTTATATGTTGTTGAGGAGAGTTGGTTACTAGTTGTTCTCTCGCAAAGTCTGTCACTTCCACCAAAACCTCCCTCTGGTTTTCAGGATTCCGACGTCGATTAACCAAACCTTCCTTTTCCAGAATTTTAAAGTGCCTTGTCAAGGCAGCCTGATCAATCTTCAATCTATCCTGAACTGCTATTTGATTACACGGTGACTGATTGATTAAGAAACATAAGATTTGATAACGAGTCAGACTAATTCCCAATTGGCGTTCAAATAGTTGTGTCATAGACTGATCTGCTAATCGTAGTTGATACAGTAAATCATGGATTGCTACCATAAATCTTCTCTCTTTAAAGTTGATTTATCAACGATTGACTTATCAAGTATAATGTAATCCAAAAAATAAATCAAGTAATATGCCTACATTCTCTTGAAATATTACTCACTTCCTCATATTTATCCCTTTTATCCTGAAGAAATGACACAAAAAAAGAAGCGAGAACTCAATCAGTTCCCAACTTCCATTTTAATGATTAGTTCATTGAAACGTGAACGTGGTCATAGTGGTTTTCGGTTACGCTACCACGGTCTGGCATTGGATTCCACGTGTAGGCTGGTCCATATTTACTATCGTATGGAGCGTAGAAACGTTGTTTCCAGATGATATAATTGATGCCACGGCTAGCCATATTTTGGACTGCATATTCTGCAATTCGATCTCCGAGTGCTGAACTCACTGGAACCATGAAGTCGATGGCCAAACCTTTACCATGGTCCCCACTGTCACCAGGACGGTAACCACTAAAGGATGTGATGCCAAACAAGTTGGCGATTTCTTCCTTAAAGGCTGCAGTTTGTGGTTGAAGACCAGCATTCTCAGACTTAGCTACAGCAAGTCCTGCATAGTCAGGAGCTGCTGGAGCTGAATAAGTTCTTGAAGGAGTTTGGCTTTGCTCTGCTTGATAAGTCGAAGTTGCAGTGTCAGAAGTTGCTGTTGATGCTGCTTCTGTTGCACTTGATCCTGTTGTATCAGCAGGTGTTTCAGTTGCTGGAGCTGAATAAGTTCTTGAAGGAGTTTGGCTTTGCTCTGCTTGATAAGTCGACGTTGCAGCGTCAGAAGTTGCTGTTGTTGCTGCTGTTGCACTTGTTCCTCTTGTATCAGCAGGCGTTTCTGCTACTGGTGCTTCCGCTGGAGTCGTTTCAGCTGTTTCTTCAGCTACAGGTGTTTCTGTAAATGGTGTCTCTTCAGCAACTGTCGCTGTCTCAGAAACTTCTGAACTTGGCGCTACTTCTGCTGGTTTTTCAGTCTCTGTTGCAGTTGGAGCTTCCTCAATTGGTTGAGAAAGGTCTTCTACTTGAACTGTTTGTTCATCAACTGTCACTTGATTTGTCGTCAAATCAGCTGTCGCAGTCTTCACTTCTTCACTAGCATCTGCTTGAGGAGCTTGGATTTCAACTTCCGTTACCTCTTCTTCCTCATTGACAGTTGTAGTGAGGACAGTATCTGGGAAAATCAAGTCCATATTGGTAATTTTGTTCAAATTAGCAAGAACCGTTACATCTACTCCCAAAGCTTCTGCAATCGTGCTCAGGGTATCACCATACTGAACTGTATAGCTGTTTTTGTTCTCGTTTTTCGTCACATCATTTTGGATTTGCTCAACGCTACGTGCTGTCCAAGAGATTTCTTGAGCTTTAGCTCCTAATGCGGGAGCAAGAGACAAGGCTACTGTTGAGGCTAAAATTATTCTTTTCTTCATTCGTTCATATTCCTTTCAAATGAGTACCTGTCTATCATAACACAAAAAAAGCAGAAAAAAAGCCCTCTCGGGCCTATTTAACAGAACTGTCTATTCCTTGTAACAAACTCGATTACTTGAAATAGTTTGTTAGGTTTCTGTCACAAAACTGACACAATCTTCTCGTCCCCAATCCTCAAAAATATGAGGAATATCTGCTAACTCTTGAATCATGTGATTCCCTTCATAAGACGACTCTAAAAAATTGATGCTTTGAAGGCCGCTATTCTGAGCAAATTCCACATCCAAAGTCCGGTCTCCTATATAGTAGGTGTTCTCAGGATCCAACTCATACTTGTCTAGCAGATAGGTCGCCGCTTCTGGACTGGGCTTGCGCGCAAAGCCACTCTGACTGGTTAAAATCTCTTTGAAATAGGATTCCAACCCCAAGTCTCTTAAAATAGTAAGCGCATTGTCTCCCTTATGAGTATAGACAAACTGCTGAATCCCTGCTTCGTCTGCCCAAGCCAAAACTTCACGCGCACCTGGCATCAAAACTACCTGAGCATTCTTCTCAGCCAGGCTCTGAGCACGCACCTGGTTGAGCACTTCCGCATCCAGGTTTCTCTCTTCAGCCACCTGCTCCAGCAAATCCTGCACAGAAAACTTGAGGATAAACTCTCTCATTTTTTCCTTATCATAAGGAATAGAAAATTGAGCAAAGGTCTCCTCAATCCCTGACAAAATCGCTTCGTAAGAGTCCAATAAAGTCCCGTCTAAATCCCAAATAAAAGCTGTTTTTTGCATCTCCTATCCTTTCAAGCTCATATAACGCTGGTAACGGTAATGTAGAAATAACCAACGGAAACCATTATCCAAGAGAGTCCCTGTCCAAATACCAGGTAAGCCCCAACCAAGAACAATACCCATCAGATAAGCTGTGCCAATTCGGATACACCACATCCCAATACTTGTCGCATAAAAGGGGAGGCGAGCATTTCCCAATCCCTGCCAAACTGCCGTATATATAACTGTCCCTGTCGCCATGGGGGTTCCTAGTAGGGAGAACAGTGCCACCAAAACGCTCGCTTCGACCGCTACAGGATCGGTCGTATAGAGATGAGTCAATGGTGTCCCCAAGGCATAGATACTGAGTGTTAAGGGCAACATAAGAAGCAGGGAAAGCCAAAAGGTTTGCTTGCTCAAATCATCTACTCTTTCCCAGTTATCCTCTCCAACTGCTCGAGCTACCTGCATGACCGTCGCCGTAGCGACGCCAAAGGCAGGCATATAGTTAAACTGGGTCAAGACTTCTCCGACTGCATTCCCCGCTACTGCCTCCGTCCCAAAAGAAACAACCAAGGCAATGATCACTACATCTCCAGCCCGCATCATGAGACGTTCTCCTGCTGCTGGCAATGCCAAGGTCAGTAAGTCTTTATCGAGTCCAAAAGTCGGTTTCTCAAAAGGAAGCTTTAATTGCGACCACAAAATCACAAGACCGACTAAGCGAGACAAGATAGTCCCCCAAGCAACACCAGCTATCCCCATATCAAGGACAAAAATAGCTAGACTTGAAAAAAGAATATTCAAGGCATTGGATAAAAGACTAACATAGAGAGGTAGACGCGGATTATGCGTTGCACGAATCAAGGCACCTAGACTCGTCATCAAGCCCAAGAGAACAATCGATCCACCCACCAAAGATAGGTAGAGCCCACCACTCTCGGCCACATCCTGCTCAGTTCCCAAGAGCCCTATCATCTCTTGCCCAGCAAAGAGCGATAAGGCGCCTAAAAGTGCACTCAGCAATAGGGTTATCTTGAGAGCCTCTGTCACGTGATAAGCCAACTTGGACTGATCTTTCTGCCCCAAACTTTTTGAAATAACGCTGGAAATAGCAGCTCCTAGAGCGATAAAAATCGCCTGATAAATGGTGATAATATTGCCAGCAACTGAAACACCTGAAATGGCGATTAAGCCCAAGTGAGCGACCAAATAACTGTCCACCATTCCCATGAGCATCTGCAAAAAGTTTTCACCCATAGCTGGCAATGCAATATTAAGAATGTCTTTATTTTTCTTAAACAATCTCTCCTCCTGATGAAAAGAAACTCAGTTGGTTTCCCAACCGAGTTTACTCCCTCTGTCTTAAAGTCCTAGATAAGTCTCCACCGCTGCTTGCATGTCAGCAGCTGCCACTGTTGTTTTATGACGAACCGGAGCTGTTTCAAGGCCATCAACCGCTGGTGGCACTGCCACTCCTGAAATGTCATGTAATTGAGCCAAGGCTTCAAAGTCAGTCAAGCCTGCTTTTCCTGTTACCGCTTCTACGGCAACCACTGGGAACTTGTAGGGACTAGCAGTTGAAGCAATCACTGTCTTAGTCGCATCCCCAGTAGCCGCTTGGTATTTTCTATAAACAGCTGAGGCAACCGCCGTATGTGGATCCTCGATATAGGCATCTGTATCATAAACACGTTTAATTTCTGCCGCAGTTTCTTCCTCAGTCGCATATTCAGCTGCAAAGAGTTCCAGAATCGCTGCATCAAAGTCTGTCAATTCATATTGTCCTTGTGTACTCAAAGCATTCATGAGTTCAGCTGTCTTAACCGCATCATTCCCCAAAAGATGGAAAATTAAACGCTCTAAGTTTGAAGATACTAGGATATCCATAGATGGGCTAGTCGTTACCTTAAACTCACGTTTCTTATCGTAAACACGTGTTTTGAAGAAGTCTGTCAAGACATTGTTGTCATTTGAAGCACAGACTAATTTACCAACTGGCAGACCAATTTGCTTGGCATAAAAGGCAGCCAAGATATTTCCAAAGTTTCCAGTTGGTACTGTGAAGTTGACCTTTTCACCAGCCACAATCTCACCAGACTTGACCAACTGAGCGTAGGCATAAACATAATAAACAATCTGTGGTACCAAACGACCAATGTTCATAGAGTTAGCTGATGAAAATTGCAGTTTATTGGCAGCCAATTTTTCACGAAGAGCTACATCGTTGAACATGTGCTTCACATTTGTTTGCGCATCGTCAAAGTTACCATCAATAGCGATAACATGAGTATTGTCGCCAGTCTGAGTAGTCATTTGCAACTCTTGTACCTTGCTGACACCATCCTTTGGATAAAAGACGATAATCTCAGTACCAGGCACATCGGCAAATCCTGCCATAGCAGCTTTTCCAGTATCACCAGATGTCGCTGTCAAAATGACAATCTTGTTCTCTAAACCATGCTTTTTAGCGGCCGTCGTCATAAAGTATGGCAAGATAGACAAGGCCATATCCTTAAAGGCAATCGTTGAACCATGGAACAATTCCAAGTTGTATTGCCCATCCAGTTTCACCAATGGCGCAATAGCTGGAGTATCAAACTTGCTATCGTAGGCATTGTTGATACAGTAGTCCAACTCCTCAGCCGTAAAGTCATCTAAAAAGGCTGATAAAACTAATTTAGCCACTTCTTGGTAAGAAGCATCTTTTAATGTGTCAAAGTCCAAATCCACCTTTGGATAAGTAAGTGGTGTAAACAGACCACCATCCGTCGCCAAACCTTGCAAAATAGCTTGGCTGGCAGTCACTGTATTATTGGCATCACGCGTTGATTGATAAACTAATGTCATAATCTCTATCCTTTATCTATAGTCCATTCCATTATATCATGATTTTTCAGAAAATTCTCCCTTTATCAGAGAAATTATAGGCCCAATTCTTCTTTCAAAGGCTGTAAGTAGGTCATTTCTTGCTTGCCTCTCTTCTCCAAACCTTCCTCAGCTAGAAAGAGTAATTCTTTTGAAAATTCGACAATTGCAGTTTCTTCCTCAACTGTGAGCATTTTCTTAGAAAATTGTCGTCTCAATGACTTGTAATCACGACCAAATGTGGTAAAAAATGGAGCAGTTCGCAAGTAAGCTTCAAGCTTGTCTAAATGAACCAACAAGCCCAAATGAAAGGCTGCAGAAGCAAAAGTCCTATCAAGCGGCTGAGTACACACACTACGAAACTCAACTGTTCCTCGAGTAGTTAAGTCTTGGTACTGGTAACTACGATGAGTTTGGAAATCCTCCTCCTGAGGATGAATTAACACCTCATCCCCATTAAGGGTAAATGCTTGGATTTCAGGTGTAGCCAAATAGTCCCTAGCCTGAATCGGATAAAAATAATAGGTCTGCCCATCACGCTCCGCAGTAAAAATCGCAGAATGATTTAGATAGTCAAAAAAATCATCTTCATCTTTAAATAGTCTAGTATTGACACCAACATTCTCTGGATAGATACCATGCATGGATTCTTCCCAAAAAATATCTCTCGAAATTTTGGTATCCCAATCTGCCCCTGAAAACTCAGAATTTGCAAACAAATAAGCTTTGGCAGCTTCAATTTGCGTAAAAGCATTGATAACACGCAGGTAGCTGGACCTTGAAACGTCTAGTTGAACCTGACTTCCACAGATAAAGGCACCATACTCAGGGAAATGATGTAAATCTGATTTAGTTACATTTCTACTCAAATTCAGATAATCCATCAACATCTGATAGCGGGGATAAGCCACTGGACAATTCTCATTTTTATCCCAGTTGGGATGAATGCCGCAGCCAACAATAGCATGATTAGCTTCACCCAACTTATTCTGAATCGTAGCCATATAGAAATCAAAGCGTTCTTCTACCTCTTGGATAGATTCGGCCTTTCCGAATGCAAACTCAATTGTCGTATAAGCAACCTCAAACAAGATCGTATCTTGGCTGACTGGATCAAGCAACTGAATTGGATTCCCAAAATCATCCACTTTTTCGATAGTAAAGCCCATTACTGATGGTAAATACCGAAAGAGATCCTTAACAACTTCACCATCTGTAGCCTTACCCTCTAAATTTACAATAGGATATTCTAACTCAATCCCAATAAATAAATTTGGGTTCTCTTTTATATTCTTTAAGTAACGTTTATTTAGTAATTCAACAGACCGAGACATTAATCACCAAACTCTTTCATAATCAAAATAAATTGTGAATAAGTAATATTATACCAAAAATACACTAAAAATGATTAGAATAAGAAGAAAAAGATCATTCATCAGTTATCTGTACTTAAAGAAAAAATATCAAAATCTTCACTAAATCAAAAGACAAGGCTCGAAAACCTTGTCTTTATTACTATACCGGCGGCCGGGGTCGAACCGGCACGTCCTTGCGGACACTGGATTTTGAGTCCAGCGCGTCTGCCAATTCCGCCACGCCGGCAAATAGTAACTGGGGTAGCTGGATTCGAACCAACGCATGAGGGAGTCAAAGTCCCTTGCCTTACCGCTTGGCTATACCCCAATAATATAAAATAGGCGAGTGATGGGGATCGAACCCACGCATGCCAGAGCCACAATCTGGTGTGTTAACCACTTCACCACACCCGCCATAATCATATTAACACGGGCAGTAGGAATTGAACCCACACTGAAGGTTTTGGAGACCTTAGTTCTACCTTTAAACTATGCCCGTAACTAAAGTAATGGAAGGGGAGGGATTCGAACCCCCGAACCCGAAGGAGCGGATTTACAGTCCGCCGCGTTTAGCCTCTTCGCTACCCTTCCAAGTTATAAAT
>NZ_KQ970238.1:31530-70147 GCF_001579025.1 Streptococcus oralis | reverse complement strand
TTTCCAACAGCTTATCATCTAAGCCTGTACGAGGAGGGTCAACTATCAAGGCATCCGCTCGGTAGCCATCACATTAGAACATAAAAGAGAGGTTGAACCTCTCTAAATTTATTTTTCTTCACTCATTTTTGATTTTACTTCATCATAAGATAGTGCATGGGATTCCTCTTCTACTGTCTCAGGCATTTTCCCTGTTTCGTAAAGAGATTTAATCTGTGTACTATCTAATGTTTCGTATTTCAACAATGCTTCTGCAATCAACTTATGAGTTTCACGATTTGATTGGATGATTTCAGCTGCTTTGTTTCGTGCCTCATTTAATAATGAACGAACTTCCTCGTCAATCTCATAGGCTGTTTGTTCTGAAATTGATTTTTGAGGACTTTGTGCACCAAACATAGCATGATTACCTTCGTATTGAACTGGGCCAAGTTTTTCACTCATACCGTATTCAGTGACCATTGCACGCGCCATCTGTGTAGCTTGTTCAAAGTCATTTGAAGCTCCTGTCGTTTGGACATTAAAGATAATCTCTTCAGCTACACGACCACCCATCAAACCTGCTAATTGTTCTTTCATGTCTTCCTTAGATAGAAGCATTTGATCCTCTTTCGGAAGCGCAATCATGTAACCACCTGCACGTCCACGTGGTACAATGGTAACTTTATGAACAACACGGGCATTTGACAAGACTAAACCAACAATAGTATGTCCAGCCTCATGATAAGCAACCAATTCCCGTTCTCTTTGTGATACTGTTTTATCCTTCTTAGATGGTCCAGCAATCACTCTGTCTTCTGCCTCATCAATATCTGAAGCATCAATGACTGACTTGTTGCGACGGGCTGCAACCAAGGCTGCCTCATTTAGAACATTTTCCAAGTCAGCTCCCACAAAACCTGGAGTTTGTTGGGCAACTAGTTTCAAATCCACATCGTCTGCCAGAGGTTTATTTTTAGCGTGAACTTTCAAGATTGCTTCACGACCTTTAACATCAGGGCGACCAACTAAGACTTTTCTATCAAAACGTCCTGGACGGAGAAGAGCTGGATCTAGAACATCTGAACGGTTCGTCGCAGCGATAACAATAATTCCTTCATTTCCCTCAAAACCATCCATCTCAATCAAGAGTTGGTTCAAGGTTTGTTCACGTTCATCATTACCTCCACCAAGACCGACACCACGTTGGCGACCAACGGCATCAATTTCATCGATAAAGATGATGGCTGGCGCTGCTTTTTTTGCATCCTCAAAAAGTGAACGAACTCGGCTAGCCCCAACTCCGACAAACATTTCTACAAAGTCCGATCCTGAGATGCTAAAGAATGGAACTCCTGCTTCTCCAGCAACCGCCTTAGCAAGTAAGGTCTTACCTGTTCCCGGAGGTCCCTCTAAAAGAACACCCGCAGGAATACGCGCACCAAGTTTGGTAAATCGTTTTGGATCTTTTAGGAATTCAACAACTTCAACTAATTCTTGTTTTTCTTCCTCGGCACCTGCAACATCTGAAAATCGTACCTTGATATCTTCTTTGTTAGCAGCTTTGGCCTTGCTACGTCCAAAACTCATTGGATTTCGGCCACTATTTCCTCCCATATTTCCCATCATAGAGAATAAGAAGAAGAAAAGAATAGCAAATGGCACAACAGAGACAAGGATATTGATCCACATACCGCTTGAACTCTCATGTTTGACTGTTACTTCTGCCTGATGTTCAGAAGCAAGTTTTTGCAATTCTGAAACTGTTGAATCAGACGGAAGAATAGTACTTGAGAATCTTTCTACTGTTGTAGCTGTAGGAGTGAAAAATTGAATTCCCGTTTCTTCTTTACTAGTCTTAGGATTTTTATAAACACCAGACACTTCAATGATGCTACCATTTGGCTGATAGGTTAATTCTTTTACATTGTCTGCAGTAATTTCTTTTACCAGTTCTGTATAGTTAATTTTTTCGCTTCGTCCAGCAGTATTTCCAGAGTAAAAATACTGGAATCCTGTCACTAGGAAGAAGATAATTAACAAGTATAGAAATGGATTTCTAACTAAACCATTATTTTGTTTTTTCATTAAAGATAAATCTTTCTAATTTGAATAAACTTCTTCTTTCAATACTCCGACATAAGGAAGGTTACGATAATTTTCTTTATAGTCCAAACCATAACCTACTACAAACTCATTTGGAATAGTAAAACAAGTATAATCCGCTTCAATTTCAACAACACGTCCCTCTGGTTTGTCCAACAAAGTCGCGATTTTAACAGAAGCTGCTTCTCTTGCAATAAACATATCTCTCAAATTCTTCAAAGTTTGACCTGTATCGATGATATCCTCTACAAATAAAACATGTCTTCCTTTGATATCTTGAGTCACGTCTTGCTTGATATTGATGACACCACTACTTGCTGTTCCACCATGGTAACTAGATACCATCATGAAGTCCATCTCGATATGCGTATCAATATGTTTGACCAATTCAGCCATAAAAGGAATCGATCCTTTCAAAATTCCAATAAGAATTGGATTTTTCCCCTCATATTCTTTTGTTAGTTGCGCACCTAGCTTTTTAGCTGCTTCTGTAATTTCATCATGTGAAACGAGGATTTTTTTAATATCGTGTTCTAACATCTTTTTACCTATCTATTTTTTCTATATAAATCACAGTGTTCATTATATCATTTTTCGTGTTTTTACTCAAATCACTGGTCGCAATTCCTAAAATTGAGACAATTTCTCCAAATTGCTCAATAATAGGGGTTGTTTTTCGTTTTTCAATAGGGATTTTCAAATCTATAAATAAGCGTCTCAGTTTCTTTCGATGACCATTTAGGGTAATAACGTCGCCAGGTTTTCGACATCTAATATGTACAGATGTTTCCCGTGAAACCGTTACTTTTTGAACAAAATCCCCTTCAATAGGGATGCCAAAGGAAAATAAATAGCCCTTATATCGAACTTGATTTTGATAGTGTAACACAAGTTCATCTTCCTTTTCATCGGCCTGAGGACTGATTTTACAAACTCGAAAATTCTGATACTCTTTTATCAATTCGTAGCCATTTTTAAGAGAATGACGATACTGGCTTTTCGTTGTTAAAATCTGTCGAACTTCATCAAACTGAGCCTTCGTCAGATTTAAGTCTGGAAATTGATTAAGATAGTTTTGGAGCAAGATTCCTTGAGTTTGTTGAGAGTATGAAAATAGCTCATTCAAATCTTCCACATCAATTTGTTTCGATAGCTCCGTTATTGTTGCTTGGTAATCTGAAATTTCCCTTCCTAAATCTAAAAGGGCGGATTTAAGACGAGGATTTTCTTTTTCAAGCTCTGGTAAATACCTATTTCGAATGCGATTGCGAAAATAGGTATTTTCCTGATTTGTTTGATCTTCAAAATGAACAATTGGTGGAAAATCCTTTTTATGAAAATGCAACAAGGGACGAATGATTTCAATTCCATCAACTACTTGACTTTCTTTTATTCCTGTTAAATAACGGAGCCGACTTCCTCGAATCAAGCGCATCAAAATCGTTTCAACTTGATCATCTGCATGGTGGGCAGTAACCAAGGCAGTCGCTCCAATCTCTTTCATGATTTTCCTAAAAAAATCATAACGAAACTCTCGAGCACGCGCTTCTGAAAAGTCTCCTAAGAAGCTTGTGATATAAATAGGAAGTTCAGCTGCATCAGCTAACTTCCTTAGTTCATTTTCCTCCCAGTCAGACTCCCTTCTCTGCTTGTGATTGACATGTGCTACAATCAACTCAATTCCCAACTCATTTTGATAAGTAGACAATAGATGGCATAAAAACATCGAATCCAGTCCACCAGACAGAGCTAATAAGACTTTCGAATGTTTTTTGAAATACTCTTTTCGGAGAAAATGATTTAAAAAATCCTGGTCCCTCATTTTAGAACCTCATAGACATCCTTAGCTATCTTAGCAATAGTATCATAATCAGAATTTTTGGTGAAAATGGAAAGAACGAAAGGAGAATCCGTATAAACAATGGCAGTGTCATGTTTAAACTCGTCGGCATCTCCAATTTTATGAGCTACCTTAACCGAAACACCTTTTGCGATTCGTTGGTTGTCAAAATCAGTCTTACCTAGAGACTCTAAGACAAAACCATTCTGATTATAAATAGCTTCCATGACTTTTCCAGCCATTTTTGAAGAAGTCAGTTTATCATTCACATCCCAATCTTCGCCCATAATGATGGACATTTTTTCTTTGAAAGCTCCGTCAGATTGATTGGTCACGTAATAACCTAAAATATTATGAGCAACATTGTCAGACTCTTTTGTTACCTTGGTAATTAACTGTTGAAGACTGTATTCTTTGTTATCTTCTTTTTTAGGTAAGCTACCACTACCTTCTGGTTTATAGGACCCAGGGAAACTATTTACTTCCGGGACATACTTGAAGCTACTGTCTAACGTATATTCCCCTTGATTTATCTTATCTTGAGCGTAATAAAGGTAGGCTAGTTTCAAGATACTAGCTGCATAGAGTTTGCTGTCTTCATTCACCCCAGCCTCTTTACCTGTACTCAATTGTTTAACATAAATAGAATAATTTTCGTTCTGATAGTTGTTTGATAAAACTTCTTGAACCTTCTGGATGCGATTGTCTTCTTCTGAGGTGAACTCTTTTGATACCCACCCAACTTGATCGATATGAAGAAATTCTTGTCCCTCAGCAAAGAGAGCTCTATCCACCATTACGCGTTGATAGGGAGAGAAAGAGGAAGAAATTTCTTTCGCATCATAGGGGCTGTTATAGATAACAAACCCTGGCTCCAACCATACTTGCCTATTTTGAGTTTGAACTTGACTTTGATCATAGACCAAGCGCTTATCTGCAAGGATAAACTGGTGATTATCTAATTTAAAAACAGGAACACCTTGTCTATTCAAACGCCATTCTACTATTTTAAAGGTGGTTCCAGGAGTCAATTTACCAGACTCTTTGACAAGATCCTCATTAGCATAGACAGCTGTTTCTCCATATACCATTGGGGATTCCAGAGTTTCTTTATAGTAGAATCCATAATCAGACTCGGTTAGATAATAAATTTCTTGTGAAGAGTAAGGAAGCTGTTTTTCTGTGCTAACTACTCTTGAGGTTATGATAAAAGCAGGTAGCAATAAAACTACTAAGAACTTACGCATTCTTCTCTTCCCTTTCTTCTTGTAATCGTAATAAATGGTTTTTAGTTGCCAATTCCTCTAATTTTTCATCTGATAAACTTAGAAATTGCTCAACAACTTCCAATAAATTTTCCATGACATTACCTCGGAAGCAAATCAGGAATTGTGTAAATTGCTTCTCGTTTCTTTGAGTAATAGTACTTGGCGCGTGCATATTTTGCTACATAGTCTTCATCTTTCAACTTTGCAGCAAAAGCAGATTCCTTATCCTTTTCGTCACTAAGAGTTTGGTACTGCTCTTTCAACTCTGTCAATTGCTGACGGCGTTGCAGTAACTGATCATAGCTTTGAGCCAAGTTATAAGTTGGTAAAATAAACAACAAGATCATCAAAATAAGGACCCAACCCATAAAACGATTTCGTTTTTGTCTCTCCTTCATCAGGTAACGACGATGTTGATGTTCATTTTGAATAAAAGAATTATTCATCTGTACAATATTTTTAGACATTTTCTTCTACCCGTGTTTCACTGAGAATTTCATACATACCTGCTGCGTCTTCTTTTTTTGTACTATCTTTCATCTCTATTACTTTAACAAGCAACAACTTATTTCCAAAGCGAATTTCAACTTTGTCATCAACTTTCAAATCCGTTGAACTTTTGGCCAAGATTCCGTTCACCTTGATTCTACCTTTATCTGCTACTTCTTTTGCGACTGTGCGGCGCTTAATAATTCGTGATACTTTTAAATACTTGTCTAATCTCATTTTTATTACCTCAAATTATTATTGTACCATTTTTATCTTTTTTATAGAAGAAAAATGTTAAATGGGATTTGCTTCCTTTGATTCTTTTATCTCTAATAAACTTTCTCCAAAAATCAGCAAACCTTCTAAAATTTCATAATCCTTCTTGTTTCGGACATCGAATACAACTTCCATTAATCCCTTATTCTCAGCTATGGCTGCTTTTAAGTTCGTTGCGGATAAAGCTTTAAAATAATCTTGAGCCAAGAATAATCGCTGAGTGACTTTTTCAAATTGAACTGTAATCTTGTTATCTTTTCTTTCCACACGTTCTACAAAGACCTTGTCCAAATATGACTTAACCAAACCAATCTCTAAAAGATAGGCCACTACGTCTGGGTATTCTCCAAAGCGATCCATCAATTCTTCTTGTAGTTCTTCATAGTTGACACGATTGTCAATTTGACGAATTTTCTTGTAAATTTCAATCTTATGTCGTTGGTCAGAAATATAAGTATCAGGAAGATAAGCATCAATTTGTAAAATCAACTCAGCATTTCCTTTGATTCTTTTATTCCCATTACCGTTCCGTTTAGCAATAGCTTCCTCTAATAACTGTGAATACAATTCAAAACCAACAGAATCAATGAAACCAGACTGCGATTTTCCTAGGAGATTTCCTGCTCCACGAATCGAAAGATCTCGCATAGCAATCTTAAATCCTGAGCCTAATTCTGTAAATCCTTTGATTGCTTCTAATCTCTTTTCAGAGACTTCACTGATTGATTTTTCTGGACGATACATGAGATAGGCATAGGCAATGCGATTGCTCCGACCAACTCTTCCTCTTAATTGATATAAGGTTGACAATCCCATATGGTCTGCATTTTCAATAAATAAGGTGTTAGCATTTGGAATATCAACGCCAGTCTCAATGATTGTGGTAGTCACCAAAATATCATACTGACCTTCAATAAAGTCCAATAAAGTATTTTCCAACTGAATTTCACTCATTTGTCCATGAACATACTCAATCGAAGCCTCTGGAATCAACTCCTGTAATTCCGAAACCTTCTGGTCAATCGTGTCAACCTTATTGTAAAGATAGTAAATTTGACCTCCACGCTCCATTTCACGCAAGACTGCATCACGAATCACACTAGGATTCTTCTCTAATACATAGGTTTGTACTGGATAGCGATTAGTTGGAGGAGTTTCAATAACAGACAAATCTCTGATTCCTAGCATAGACATATGGAGAGTACGAGGAATTGGCGTTGCTGTCAAGGTTAGGACATCTACTTGTTTTTTCAGTTCTTTCAAGGCTTCCTTATGCTTAACACCAAATCGTTGTTCTTCGTCAATAATCATCAAGCCCAAATCAGAAAACACAACATCTTTTGACAAAACACGATGGGTTCCAATCAAAATATCGACTTGACCATTCTTTAATTTTTCAAGTGTCTCTGCCTGCTCTTTTTTACTTCTAAAACGACTCAACACATCAATATTAACAGCAAAATTTTGGAATCGTTCCTTAAAATTCGTATAGTGTTGTTGTGCTAAAACCGTCGTCGGAACTAAAACGACCACCTGTTTGTGATCATTGACAGCCTTAAATGCTGCACGCATTGCAACTTCAGTCTTTCCAAAACCAACATCCCCAACCAGAAGTCGATCCATGGGATGAGAATCCTGCATATCCCTCTTAATTTCCTCAATACTACGAAGTTGATCATCCGTTTCAACATAAGGGAAGGCATCATCAAAAGCATGTTGCTCATCATCATCAGCCGAGAAAGCAAATCCCTTCAACTGACTACGCTCAGAATAAAGCTTAATTAAATCGTCAGCTATATCCTCTACCTGGTTCTTAACTTTTTGCTTGGCCTTTTTGAAATGACCATCATTTAATTTATTAAGTTTTGGAGCTTTTCCATCACTTGAAACATATTTTGACAGTAACTGAATCTGCTCTACTGGGATGGAGATTTGATCCCCATTTTGATATTGAACACTGACATAATCACGGTGAATCCCTTTGATTTCAATTGTTTCAATTCCTAGATATTGACCAATTCCATGGATATGGTGAACAACGTAGTCCCCTTTTTCAAGTTCATTATAATCTTTCAATCGCTCCGCATTTGACACATGTTGTCTTCTAAAACGACGTTTTAATTTCTTTTGAAAAATCTCATGTTCAGTAATCAAGAGAATTTTTTCATCTACAAAGTGAAAACCATGTCTTAGATTACCCTCAATCAAGTTTACAGATTCTTTACAGATACTTGACTTATCTCTGGAATCCAATTTGATCTGATATTCCTCTAAAACATCTTCCAACGTCTTACTTCCCATTGAATTGCTAGACTGCAAAATAATAGTGTAGTCCATTTTTTTGTATCGCTCAATTTCTTCTTTTAAAAATGAAAATTGATTGAAAAACTCTTGCATGGGGTATTGATTAAATTGATAAATGTGATCAAACTTAAGATTTCCTAAGCCCTTTTGCAGATTGGAGAAAAAGGTAACTGGACTTTGTTTTTTATAGGTTTGCTCTGTATCTGCAAAATACTGCATCCCAGAAAATGATTTACCATTCTGTAAATCTTCTGTAAAGTATTGTGCTAATTCTCTTTCAAAGGATTCATACTGATTCATCAATTTTTGATAGTCATCAAAGAATACTGGTGTATCTTTTTCAATATAATCAAATACAGTCCATGTTTCATCGTAACATAAGGACAAAAACTTTCGACTATCTGAATGTACTTGTTTTTGATGAAAACTTGACAAAATCTCTTCCAAATATGATTTTAAAATTGGTGATAGAGTCTTTGAAATTTGCTTTTCTAAAGCTGACTGTCCTCGTTGATAATCTTTTTCTCTCAAAAGTATGTCGCTAGCTGGAAAGATAGTGAGGTTTGTCTGATTTTCTTTCGATAATTGTGTTTCGACTTCAAAAGTACGAATACCATCTACTTCATCGCCAAAAAACTCGATTCGGAAAGGTTCTAACTGAGACATCTCAAAAATATCTAAAATATCTCCTCGAATACTAAACTCACCTTGTGTCCGTACTTGAGTAACTTTTCGATAGCCAATTTCCTTTAACTGGTGAAGTAGCTCGTGTTGGTCATATTCTTCGCCAACTGCAATTTTTATAGTACTTTCTTTAAATCTAGTCGGAGAGGGTAAAATTAACCGACTCGCTGCGATATTACAAACTAAAATCCCTTTCTTAGACGGATCACTCAAAAAACGCAAGGCCTCAACCCGCGAAATGATTTTTTCTTGTGAAGACATCAAAAACTCTACCATAGGAGAGTCATCAACCAAAAATGGATAGACAAGTTCCTCTCCTAAGAGAGAAAGAAGATCACTGATAATTCGTTCTGCTTCTCCATAAGTTGAAGTCAGTAACACAATCTTATTTTCTTTTTCTAGACTGCTTGCAATTGCAAGAGCCTTGGTAGACGTTGATAAACCAAGTATTAGTTGTCTTTTCTTATCTATCAGATTTTGATGCCATTTTTTTATCTGGTCATTTTCTGAGAATAAATCTAATAAAGTCACCATTTAGCCGTTATACCTCTGCATTGTTTTCTCAAAGTTTTTCTCTTGTAAATAGTAGTTTACAGCATCGTCAACCTTGTCAATGGACTGTAAAATACCCACATAGTCATCCTGATCAAACTTACTTAAAACATGATGAACAACGGACATGCCTTTTTTAGGTCTTCCAATACCTATTTTAACACGGTTAAATATCTGAGTACCTATATGTTGAATAATAGACTTGATACCATTATGACCACCAGCTGACCCCTTTGCTCTTAAACGAATTTTCCCAACTTCCATGTCAAGATCGTCGTAAATAACGAGTAAATCTTCAATATCCAAACCATAGTAAGTCAATAAAGCATGAACCGCTTTTCCACTTTCATTCATAAATGTTGTTGGTTTGACGAGATAAATTTTTTCTCCATTGAAGAAAAAAGAAGCTAGGTCAGCTTGAAATATCTTGTCATGTGTAAAGGTGACATTTTGTTTTTTGGCCAATTGGTCAATCAACATAAATCCAACGTTGTGCTTGGTTTCAAAATATTTATCCCCTGGATTTCCCAATCCTACAAGTAATTTGGTCATTTATTTTTCCTTTCAAAAGCCAAAAGGGTTGGAATTTTTTTCCAACCTAATTGACACTATTTATTAAATATTATTAAACGTTAAAGCGGAATTCCATGATATCGCCATCTTGAACGATATATTCTTTTCCTTCTTCACGCAAGCGCCCAGCTTCTTTTACAGCCTTTTCAGATCCATATTTCACTAGATCCTCATATGACATTGTTACTGCACGAATAAACCCTTTTTCAAAGTCTGAGTGGATAATACCAGCTGCTTGAGGAGCTTTCATCCCTCGCTTAAAGGTCCAAGCACGGACTTCTTTTTCACCAGCTGTGAAGTAAGTTCCAAGCCCAAGCAAGTGATAGGCTGCACGAGTCAACTTGTCAACGCCTGATTCTGTCAAGCCAAGTGCTTCAAGAAACTCTTGCTTATCCTCATCGTCTAACTCAGAAATTTCTTCCTCAGCACGCGCGGAAATAACGACTACTTCAGCATTTTCTGTCGCTGCAAATTCACGAATTTTCTTCACATATTCGATAGAATCTGGGTCTCCAACAACATCCTCATCCACATTAGCAACATAAAGAACTGGTTTAGTGGTCAAAAGGAAGAGACCTTTGACAACCTTTTGTTCTTCATCTGTAAATTCAATAGTACGTGCTGATTTTCCATCTTCAAGGACAGGTTTGATTTTTTGAAGAACGTTGAATTCTGCAACTGATTCTTTATCTTTTTGCGTACGTGCCATCTTTTCTACACGCGCGTAGCGTTTATTAACTGATTCTAAGTCAGCAAGAATCAACTCCAAGTTAATGGTATCAATATCTGCAAGTGGATCCACAAAGGCGTCTTCACGTCCTTGCTCACGCATAACATTTTCATCATCAAATGCACGCACAACATGAACAATCGCATCTACTTCACGGATGTTAGCCAAGAATTTATTTCCTAGCCCTTCTCCTTTTGATGCTCCTTTTACAATCCCTGCAATATCTGTAAATTCAAAGGTTGTTGGGACTGTCTTTTTAGGTGTAATCATTTCCGTTAGTTTTTGTAGGCGTTCATCTGGAACTTCCACCATCCCAACGTTTGGATCAATAGTCGCAAATGGGTAGTTTGCCGCCTCTGCTCCTGCTTTTGTAATTGCATTAAAAAGGGTTGATTTACCAACGTTTGGCAAACCAACGATACCTGCTGTTAAAGCCATAGTTTCTCATTCTCCGTTCTCATTTCAATCCCTAACATTATAACACAAAAAGGGAAAACTTGCTAACCCTCTAACTAAGGGTTCTTAGTCAATAATCTTATTCATTTTTCGTTCAAAATCATAGCGACTCATCATGACAAGGTGGTCACAATTGCTACATTTGATTTTGATATCTGCCCCTACACGTGTGATTTCCCAACGATTGGCCTTTTTGCCTGTTGACTTGATGGTACAAGCGTGTGGTTTTTTCATCTCAACAAAATTTCCAACTTGATACATACTACTCTCCTTTTCTTTTTTGATTATATCATAAAAGAGGCGAGCCAGGCTCAACCTCTTTCACTTAATTTGTTCGAACTGGTGTAATAAGCTGCATGAAGTCTTCGTCAGTATCTGCTGGCACAAGAGTAAATGGACGAACTGCTGAGATAAAGCTAATAGTAACCTTTTCGCTATTTAAAGCCTTGAGGGAATCAATCAAGTAAGTTGGGTTGAAACTAATAGTCAAATCATCCCCGGTCACCTGCTCCGTATCGATTTCTTCGTTTACTTTACCAACTTCTGGAGAGTGAACATGGGCGCTAACAACTCCACCTTTAATTTCAAGCTTCACAGTACCATTTTGAGTCGCACTTGATAAGAGACGTGCACGCTCCATAGATTGACGCAAATTAACCACATCAAAAGTAATTGTAGTGTTAAAGTCTGTTGGAATCAAGCGATCTGTATCAGGATAATTACCTTCTAGGAGACGAGTGTAGAAGCTAATATTTTCGCTTCTAAAGAGGATTTGATTATTTGCAAAGAAAATCTCTACAGTTTCAATATCATCTGTAAATACCGCTGAAAATTCGCGTAAAGAGCGGCTAGGAATCACCACATCGAAATTATCTCCATTTTTTTCAAGAGTCAATTTCTTCTGGCTAAGGCGGTGTGAGTCTGTCGCAACTGTTTTTAGTTCCTTGTGTTGGCTCAATACGAAGTGGACACCTGTTAAGATGGGACGACTTTCTTGCGTACTTGCAGCAAATGCTGTTTCATTGATAATTTTCTTGAGTAGTTTTGTTTCAAGAATCAAAGGTGTGCTAGCTGAAATTTCTTGGATACGAGGATACTGTTCGCTATCTTTTCCTTTTAGAGTAATTTCTGATTTACCACTTGTTAAGACAATTTGTTTTTGTTCAATCTCTTTGAAATCTAGCGTTACATCTGGAAGACTGGATACAACATTGATAAAGAAAGAAGCTTCAAGAAGAATCGAACCCAGAGAAGTTATCAAGAGACCAGCATCTTCATTCTTTTGAGAAATGAAATTTTCAATAGAAATTTGACCGTTTGAGCCAATTAAAGTAATTCCTTCATTGGTAACATCAATTTTGATTGTTGATAAAATTGGAATAGCATTTTTAGAGCTAATTGCTCGTTTTGTGGTATTTAAGGCTTGTAGAAATAAATTTTTATTAATTGAAAAATGAATCATGGATTCTCCTTTATTTATTCTTAGTATTAGAAAGTTAATAGTAATAATAGAGTGTGTGAATTCTGTGGAAAACTGATTTCTATTGAGTAAACTCAAGTTTCTTAGCTTGTTTAAAAAATGTGGATAAAAAAGATAGGAAAGTGAGAGTTATCCACACTCTACTTAATTTTCTTTTTGATTGATTCTACTTCTAAACGTAAATTATCGTCTTCGTCAATCAATGATTTTATTTTAGCATGAGCATGAATCACGGTAGTATGATCCTTTCCGCCGAATTCTTTTCCGATTTTAGGAAGACTATTATCTGTCAGTTCTCTAGCTAGATACATAGCAACTTGACGCGCCAAAACGATGTTTTGAACTCGTCTCGTCCCCTTCATTTCTTTGACACTCACTCCATAAAAATTACCAACTTCAGTTTGGATTTTTTCAATTGGAATAACAAGCATCTGGCGGGCATCTTGTTTACGTGCTCTGATAGCTTCTGCAGCAATATCAATAGTGATATCCTTAATCTTCTTGACTCTGGCAATTAAAGTGATATCGTTGATTGCTCCTTCCAATTCTCGAACATTTGAGTCAAATTGGCCAGCTAGGTATTCTAGGGTATCGCTTTGGAAATGGTAATCTAAATGCTCTGTTTTACTTTGAAGAATGGCGATACGTGTTTCAAAGTCAGGAGGGGTGATATTTTGTGTTAATCCCCAGCTAAAGCGCGTGACAAGTCTCTCTTCAAGGCCTTCTAAGTGTTTAGGACTACGATCACTGGTTAGGACAATCTGCTTCTGTTTATCATGAAGAGCATTGAAGGTATTGAAAAATTCTTCCTGGGTCGCGACTTTTTTGCCGCTGAGAGATTGGATATCATCGATCAACAGGAGATCAAGACTACGGTAAGTCTTTTTGAACTTTTCCATTTCCCCAAGTCTCAAGTGTTCAAGAAAGTCGTTGATAAAGCTTTCGGCAGGAATGTATTTAACTCGCGCATCAGGAATGTTTTTCAAAATCTCATTTCCAATCGCATTGAGCAAGTGAGTCTTTCCAAGACCAGGTCCTCCATAGATAAAAAGAGGATTATAGGTCAGAGCTAAATCTTCAGATACAGCTAGTGCAGCAGATACCGCCCAAACATTCCCATCACCTTGAATAAAGTTATCAAAGGTATATTTTTCTTTTAATCCTGTTTCAGAATAGGGAATCGTTGGTAGTGCAGGTGTGTAATCGTAAGTAGAGACACTATTCGTATCATTTACTTGAGGAGATTCTGTACTCTGAGGTTTAGTGAAAATATAGTGAGGTTTGATTTCAGAATCATAAATTTCAAAACCAGCAGCAATGATAATATCTTTTAATTGCTTTTCCCACACCATTTCCATCTCTGATCTCGGTAGAAATATAGTAGCTGTGTTTTCTTCTACTTTGATGAGTTCAGCAGGTGTAGCATAGAAATCATACATAGATCGTGTCAATCTTTCTTGAGCAAATTCTAAAATACGATTCCAAAATTGCTTTTCTTTCAACTAGTTTTCCTCCTTTACTATGATTTTAGTAGTTTAGTGCTAGACTTATTTTACCATAGATAATAGGATTTTTCCACAGATTGGGGAAAAGAATCCACAATGTTAGCAGTATTTATCCACAGGTTGGGGATAAATAGAAAAATCCTTGATTTATTAGGCTTTTTGATAAAAAAATTGGTGGATAAATTTGTGGGTTGAGAAAATAAAAGAACAGCCTTATTTCAGGCTGTTAATAATTCTATCGTATTCTTCTTGACTTGAAAAGGAGATAATAATCTTTCCAGTATTCTTTTTTTGAAAGTTTAATTTCTACACTTAAACCGAGTAGTTTTTTTAATTTATCTTCTTCGTCTTTGATGAAAGAATCACTTTTTTTTGCTTCTTTTGTTTTTTCTCTGTAAGAAGTGCTTCTAGCTTTCTCACAGAGATGTCTTCATTTTTAATTAGTTGAAAGAAATAGTCTTGCTGCTTCTTATCCAAACCAACTAGTGAACGTGCATGCGCTTGAGAAATTTTTCCATTTTCTACTTCAGTTAAGATATATTCTGGTAGAGAAAGCAAACGAATAAAATTAGTGATATAAGGACGAGATTTCCCCATTTTATCCGCTATCTCAGTGTGAGTAAATCCTTTTTCTACTAAAGATTCGTAGGCGCGTGCTTCTTCAACAGGATTTAAATTTTCTCTCTGCAAATTCTCAATGATTGACTGGATCATCATTTCCTGATCTGAGAGGTGCTTTACAACGGCTGGAATAGAGGTCAGACCAGCCAAGAGAGAAGCTCGATATCGTCTCTCTCCTGCAAGGATTTCATAACCAATTACAGGAGATTGACGAACGATGATTGGTTGGATGAGCCCATTTTCTTTGATTGATTGAGCTAATTCCTTTAGTTTATCTGCATCAAATTCTTTCCGAGGTTGGTAAGGATTCTTCTGTATCTCAGAGATAGAAATCATTTCAAATTTTTCCATGATTCTACACTAACATATCTTTTACTTTCTGTAAAGTTTTCTTTACACTGATGTCAATTAAGACTCTAAATCACCAGAATTCTTATCTAGTTTTATAGAGGTTGTTTCCTCCTTACCGTTACGGTAGTAGGTTACTTTGATAGTATCTCCAATAGCATGATTGTAAAGAGCGTGTTGTAGGTCTGTTGATGAGGTAATCTCTTTGTCGTCAACTTTGGTAATGACATCATATTTTTGAAGATGTCCATTTGCTGGCATATTGTTTTGAACAGATCGAACAACTACACCTGAAGTGAGGCCACTTGGAATGTTAAGTTTTCTAAGATCACTAGCTCCAACATTTGACAGATTGACCATTTGAATTCCAAGAGCTGGACGAGTCACTTTACCATCACTTTCAAGCTGTTTAATGATATTTTGTGCATCGTTTGAAGGAATTGCAAAACCAAGACCTTCTACAGATGTTCCACCATTACTTGCAATTTTACTTGATGTAATACCAATTACTTGTCCTTGAATGTTTACAAGTGGACCACCAGAGTTACCAGGGTTAATGGCTGTATCTGTTTGAATGGCTTTTGTTGAAATAGCTTGACCATCTTCAGATTTTAGAGAAACATTTCGATTAAGACTTGAAATAATCCCCTGTGTAACTGTATTAGCATATTCTGAACCTAGAGGACTACCGATAGCAATCGCTGTTTCTCCAACACTAAGTTGACTTGAATCCCCAAATTCTGCCACTGTTGTAACTTTTTCTGAAGAAATTTTAACGACAGCAATATCAGAGAAGGTATCAGATCCGACAATTTCACCAGGAACCTTGGTACCATCTGCTAAGCGGATATCAACTTTTGAAGCTCCATTGATAACGTGAGTATTAGTTACAAGATAGGCATCTTTATCATCCTTTTTATAGATGACACCTGATCCCTCACTTGCGATTTGTTGATTGTCTGAATCAGAGTTAGTGTCATCAGCATTAAATACACTACTTTGTCTACTGCTAGAAGAAGAATAAGTAATGATTGAGACAACAGCATCCTTAACTTTATTTACTGCTTGAGTGGTTGAATTTTCATTCTTATAGGATGTTTGAGTGACAGTGCCAGAATTATTATTTGTAGCTTGATTTCCTTGTTTTTGATAAAGTTGTAATGTTACGAAACTTCCTAAGGCACCACTTAAAAATCCGATTAGAATGATTATTAGAACTTTAACTCCTTTTTTGTAAAATTTTTGTAAGTGTTTCATAAACGCCTCCGTTTGTTATTTATTTACTCAGATTATAAATCTATTAACTTAATCCAAACTTAAAAGCTTAAAGTTTTACACAAGTTGTGGATAACTCGCTTTATTCTGTGAATTTGCTAGAAATTTAGGATGATTTTTTTGTGTATAAGATGTGAAATGAAGTGTGGATATGATAGAATAGAAGAATGAAAATAAAGATTGTAACAGTAGGAAAATTAAAAGAAAAATACCTTAAAGATGGAATTGCTGAATATACCAAACGAATTTCACGTTTCGCCAAATTAGAAATGATTGAGCTCACTGATGAGAAGACACCTGACAAAGCCAGTGAATTAGAAAATCAAAAAATCTTGGAAACAGAAGGTGAAAGAATTCTTTCTAAGGTTGGAGAAAGAGACTTTGTCGTTGTACTAGCCATTGAAGGAAAAACACTCTCCTCAGAGGAATTTAGTAAGCAACTAGAGCAAGCTTCTATCAAAGGATACTCAACGCTTACTTTTATTATTGGAGGAAGTTTGGGTCTAGCTCCTGTTGTAAAAAATAGGGCCAATCTTTCTGTCAGTTTTGGACGTCTGACATTACCACATCAGTTAATGAGATTGGTTTTAGTTGAACAAATTTACCGTGCTTTTACAATTCAACAGGGTTCTCCTTACCACAAATAGAAGATTGACTTAGCTCTTGTTTTTTGATAGAATGGTCATGTTAGGTCTCATAGCTCAGCTGGATAGAGCATTCGCCTTCTAAGCGAACGGTCGCAGGTTCGAATCCTGCTGGGATCAATTTTAGATGCGAAGCTGGGGTAAATCCCAGCTTTTTTCTTAAAAAAGTGCGTTTCAGGTGCAAAAATGTACAGTTGGGAAGAATTTTTTCTTACATGGTCTTCATTTTGTATAATAGATGTGTAAGTTAACTTACAAGAAAAAATAATACAGGAGATTTCATTATGAAAAATACAGGAAAGTTGGAACAATTTAAAGAAGTAACAGAGGCAGAATTGCAGGAGATTCGAGGTGGAGATTGGAGAATTTCAGAAACAATTCGTAATCTTATTTTTCCAAGAAGAAAGTAATGAAATAAAGGTAGAGAGTAATGGATTTATTTGGATTAGGGATAGCTATTTTTTATTTTCTCATCATTAGCAAAAGTTATGAATGGATTTGTAAAATAAATAGAAAAGAACAAATTGTTTTTTTCTGTTACACATGTATCTCAGTTTTTGTACTTGAAGAAATTATTACACTGGTATATTCTAATAGTTTTGCTTTGTCTAAATTTTTATTTCCTTTGGTTGTGTACCTTTATTTAAGAAAGTTAAAGAAGTCTGAAAAATACAAAGCTATTTTTATTAGTTTACTACTGTCTTTATTATATCACAGTACTCATACTTTTATATCCGTAACCTTATCTTCTATAACAGGAGATGAAGTAGTATTAAACTACAAAAGTACATTCCTTTTAGTAGTATTGTTGATGACTTATTTTTCTATTCTAATAATAATTCGTTATTTTCATCTGGATATTAAATATTTTGATAAAGATTATCTGTACCCTTTTTTAAAAAAAGTAATAGTTGCTTTCTTTGGTTTGCATATCTTATTGTTTATTTCAGATATAGTAAGTACAACTCATCATTTAAATAGCTTCGGAAGTATTTTATCAACCATTGTTTTTATTTGCTTGTTATTGATTTTCTTTGCAATGAATTCTCACAAGGTTCAAATTGAAAAAGAGATTGCTCTAAAACAAAAGAAATTTGAACAAAAGCATTTACAGACTTATACTGATGAAATTGTGGAGTTGTATAATGAAATTCGAGGTTTTCGTCATGACTATGCAGGGATGCTTGTCAGCATGCAAATGGCGATTGACAGTGAAGATTTACAAGAAATTAACAGGATTTACAATGAAGTCTTAGTAAAAGCAAATCAGAAATTGAGGTCAGAAAAATATACTTACTTTGATTTAAATAATATAGAAGACTCTGCTTTACGAAGTTTAATTGCTCAATCTATTGTCTATGCACGAAAAAATGATGTAGAGTTTACATTGGAAGTAAAGGATATCATTACTAGACTGTCAATAGATTTACTTGATCTTGTTCGTATCATGAGCATTTTATTAAACAATGCTGTTGAAGGTGCTGCAGATAGTTATTTGAAACAAATGGAAGTTGCAGTCATTAAAATGGATTTTGAAACAGTTATAGTTATCCAGAATTCATGCAAAATCACTATGACGCCTTCAGAGGATCTATTTGCCTTAGGTTTTTCTACCAAGGGAAGAAATAGAGGTTTAGGACTTAATAATGTCAAAGAGATTTTAGATAAGTATGACAATATTATTTTAGAAACAGAGATGGAAGACAACACATTTAGACAAATTATTAGATTTAAGAGGGAATTTGAATGAAAGTATTAATTTTAGAAGATGTTATTGAACATCAAGTGAGACTGGAGAGAATATTAAATGAAATCTCAGAAGAATCGAATATTCCTATTTCATATAAGACAACAGGAAAAGTTCGTGAGTTTAAAGAATATATCGAAAATGATGAAGTAAACCAGCTTTATTTCCTAGATATTGATATTCATGGAATCGAGAAAAAAGGCTTTGAAGTGGCTCAATTTATCCGTCATCACAATCCTTATGCTATTATTGTCTTTATTACTAGTCGATCTGAATTTGCTACCTTAACGTACAAATACCAGGTATCAGCCCTAGATTTTGTTGATAAAGATATCAATGATGAGCTGTTCAAAAAACGCATCGAGCAGAGTATTTTTTACACTAAGAGCATGCTGCTTGAAAACGAAGATGTTGTAGACTATTTTGATTACAACTATAAAGGAAATGATTTGAAAATTCCTTACCATGACATTTTGTATATCGAAACCACAGGAGTTTCTCATAAACTTCGGATTATTGGTAAGAATTTTGCAAAAGAATTCTATGGAACTATGACAGATATTCAGGAAAAGGACAAACATACCCAGCGATTTTATTGCTCCCATAAATCTTTCCTTGTCAATGTGGGAAATGTGAGAGAAATTGATCGAAAGAATTTAGAAGTTGTTTTTTATGAAGATCATCGTTGTCCAATTACTCGTTTAAAAGTCCGCAAACTAAAAGATATTCTAGAGAAAAAATCTAAAAAGTGATTGACAATTAGTAAGAAATTGATATAATGGTTATATCTGCTACAAATAGATGGTCCGTTGGTCAAGGGGTTAAGACACCGCCTTTTCACGGCGGTAACACGGGTTCGAATCCCGTACGGACTATTTTATCCGCCATAGCTCAGTTGGTAGTAGCGCATGACTGTTAATCATGATGTCGTAGGTTCGAGTCCTACTGGCGGAGTCAGATAAAAAAAGAACACCATTGGTGTTCTTTTTTTAGTTGACATCACCTAACATTTTCATAAGGAAGTCTGTCATTTCTTGTGGACTTTCTTTTTTTCCGTGAGCAATCCAAGTCTGGCAAACACCAAATAGGGCATTTGTTAGATAAATACTGCTGTATTCTAATTCTATTGGAGTGAGTTGTAATTTCATAAAGCGTTTCTGAAGGTCGGTGCTAAGCATAATGTGAAGCTTATTTCTCAAGAAATTTTGGATTTCTTTTGTCCCATTTTCAGATAAGAGTGCAGCCAAGAGTGGCTCAGACTCTAAATATTCAAATACTTCTAAAATAGCATCTCTTTTGTGATGAGCATGTTTTTGGAAAATATACTCAAAGGTATGAAATAGCTTACTTTGGTAGAGTTCAATCATATCATACTTATCCTTGTAGTGAGTGTAAAAGCTGGAACGACTAATTCCGGCTTTTTCTGCTAACTTGACAGTAGAAATTTGATCAAAGGGCTGGTCCATCAATAATTGAACCATGGCATTTTCGATAATTCGTTTTGTTTTTAAACGTTTGTTACTTTCTTTCATAATTCCTCCTTATACACAAAAATAGACTATGTGTCTAAAAAAGTATTTTTAACCTTGTAATTTGGATTTTTTGATGTATAATCTATTATATCAAAATTTTAGACAATATGTTTAAAAAAGGAGAAGATATGTTTAAAGAATGGAAAGCAATTTTTAAAAAACCAACCTTTATTATTGTCATGATAGGGATTTCTCTTATTCCAGCTCTGTACAATATCATATTTTTGTCATCAATGTGGGATCCATATGGGCAATTGTCTGACTTACCTGTGGCAGTTGTCAATAATGATAAAGAAGCTTCCTATAACGGTAATACCATGGCTATAGGAAAAGACATGGTATCAAATTTAAAAGAAAATAAAAGCTTAGATTTTCATTTCGTAGATGAAGAGGAAGGTAAGAAGGGACTAGAAGACGGTGATTACTATATGGTAGTCACTTTGCCAAGTGACTTATCTGAAAAAGCTGCTTCTATTCTATCAGATCACCCAGAACAAATGACCATTAACTATCAAACTTCTAGCGGGCATAGCTTCATTGCAAGTAAGATGAGTGATTCTGCCATGACACAGTTAAAACAGAATGTTTCTGCTAATGTAACCGAATCCTATACGAAAGCTTTATTTCAAAAGATGGGTGATTTAAAATCCGGTTTAACGAAGGCAGCCGATGGAAGTGAACAATTGGCTAACGGGGCCAGTCAGTTAGCTGGAGGAAGTCAGACATTGTCTTCAAATCTTGCTACTTTAGCTAGCTCAAGTTTAACCTTTTCGGATGGAACAGATCAATTTACAAAAGGGTTGACAACGTATGTCACAGGAGTAAAGCAACTGAATAGTGGCTTAGGAACATTTAATGATGGTTTACAGAACTATACAAGTGCGGTTTCACAGGTTGACACAGGACTTAATCAATTATCTTCGAAAACTCCAGAATTAGTTGCAGGTGTCAACCAGTTAAATACAGGGATGAAGTCATATGCTGGTGGAGTTTCACAACTCAATTCAGGTCTCAGTCAATTTTCGGTTGGTGTCAATGCCTATACAAGCGGAGTTGACAAATTATCTGTTGGTACAAACCAACTATCAAGTCAATCAGATACATTGAGAGATGGTATTACTCAATTAAATAAAGGAATCAAAGAAATATCCACACAATTAAATACTTCATCTCAACAGAAAGAGGATATAACACAGTTAGCAAGCAGTTTAGATGAGTTGAATAAGTCTCTCCAATCAGTTAAAGTTTCAGATAATACTGATCTTAAAAATACAATATCTAATGACTTAACAAATATAACGACTCTTGCTCAAACTATTGTGACTAATAGTCAAGCAGAGCAAGAGAAAACTCTTACAAATCTTCAAGCAACAGCAACTTATCAATCTCTCACTGAAACTCAGAAAAAAGAATTGACTGAAGCTGTTTCAAATAATTCTAATTCTACGATAGAGTCAGCAAAAGCAATTTTAACGACGGCAGGAGATTTAAAAGAAAATTTAGGAAGTATAAACCAACCAGTCTCTAATCTTTCTACTTTACAGACTAAAGCAAATCAACTTTTACCTATAGCGTCTAGTTCCTTGACATCTATGTCAAGTGGATTTACACAGTTGCAAAATGCTGTAGATAATCAGTTAGTTCCCGGAAGTCAATCAATTGAAAATGGAGTTAATGCGTATACTAAGGGATTGGATACTATTTCTTTAGGTGTAAATCAACTAAGTGAAAAGAATACAACTTTAACAACAAGTTTGGATCAATTGGTTTCTGGCTCAACCAAGTTGACAGAAAACTCTTCAAAATTGACAACTGGTTTGGATACTCTAGCTGGGAAAACTCCAGAATTAGTAACAGGTATTGAAAAACTATCATCTGGTTCTGCTCAATTGAATAATAAGAGCCCAGAGCTGATAGCAGGTCTTACTAAATTACAATTTGGCTCTGGTCAATTAACAGACAAATCAACACAGTTACTTTCTGCAGCATCTCAACTAGGAAGTGGCGCTATGAAGATTGCAGATGGTGCTGGAAAACTAGCAGATGGTGGAACAACCTTAACCTCTAGTCTTGAAGATTTACAGACAGGAGTTGATTCATTAGGACAAGGATTAGGTAATGCAAATAATCAACTCAAATCAGCTTCGACAGAATCTAAAAATGCAGAAACATTATCTGAACCTCTAGTTCTCTCAAAAACAGACAATGACCAAGTTCCTGTGAATGGGATTGCCATGGCTCCTTATATGATATCAGTTGCTCTTTTTGTTGCTGCTATATCTACCAATATGATTTTTGCTAAGTTGCCTTCTGGACATCATCCAGAGAGTCGTTGGGCTTGGTTGAAGTCTCGCTCTGAAATAAATGGGATTATAGCTGTCTTAGCAGGTGTTTTAGTTTATGGAGGTGTCCATCTTATTGGATTGACTGCGAACCATGAGATGAGGACCTTGATTCTAATTATAATCACAAGTTTAGCTTTCATGTCTATGGTGACAGCTTTAACAACTTGGAATAGCCGTATTGGAGCTTTCTTCTCTCTTATTTTACTTTTATTACAGTTAGCATCAAGTGCAGGGACCTATCCCCTTGCTTTGACAAATGATTTCTTCAAAGGTGTCAATCCTTGGTTACCAATGAGTTATTCTGTATCAGGCTTACGACAAACAATCTCTATGACAGGAAATATTCATCACCAAGTGATTTTCCTTATTATAACTCTAGCTTTCTTTACTGCTTTAGGTATGCTAGCTTATCAACCTAAGAAAATGGAAGAAGATTAAAAAGATTGGCCAAGAAATTGGTCAATCTTTTTCTGTCTTAGATAAATTTCGTCTGTGATTATAGATCCCAAAAAGAAGAAGAGCAGTTAGTGAGCAGGCTGCTCCAATAACAAAACCATTGGGGATAAAGGAAAGTGTAATGGTGCCTTTTCCTTTTGGAACATCAACTTTCATAAAACCAGTCTGAGCCTGCTTGATTTCAAGTTTTTTCCCATCTTGGTATGCAGACCAACCTTTGTCATAAGGAATAGTGAAGAAAATAGAGGTATCTTGTTTGACTTCATATGTAGCAAAGACTTTATTTTTAGAGGTGGATACTTCTACAGGTTGTTCTTTAATCTTTTGGATTGCTTCAGTAAGAGCCTGAGTATATAAACGATAGAAGGTTGGAGATTCAAATGACACCTGAGAATTTCCAGGGAAACTAACACTGATATTGAAAGTTTGTTGTTTTTCAGTATAACCCAAATTAAAGAAATTAAATGCATTGTCAGTTGTAAAAGTCTTCTTTTCTCCATTGACAATGATGTCAACTTTCTTTTGCTTATCGTTTGTAAAGTGAAGATTTGAAAAAGAGAGATAGACTTGACTATTTTGAGGAACCTCAATTTGATAATCAATCTTTGCATCTTCATTAGCAGAACCTGTGATGCTGGTTAAACCATCTGAAGTGTCTGTTTTATCAGATGTTATTTGGGAGAAGTAATCTAAGTTGAGATTAGCAAGCTGGTTTATAAATAAAGCCTGATTATCTAGAGTGTGATTGTTAAAGTTTACATCTTTGTAAATAGATTGAGTGGCAAAGGCAATGGGTAAAGAGAGTTGATTTTTATATAAGGTTAAATGATCCTTTTGATAAATCTCTTGAAAGCCATACTTATCAAGTGAAGTTTCAGAAATATTGTACTGGATTCCAAATAAACTGTCTGCTAAAAGACTGTTATTTGCATAACGGAGATTGAGGTTGGTTCCAGAGGATTTGAATCCCAGTTTATCCAAACTAGTGCTAGCTGAGCGATTTCGTACAGACGAAAATTGAGAGATTCCATTGTAGTTAAATTTCATACTGTCATTCCCAGTCTGAATTTGCAGTTTTTCAGTACGTGTAAATGGATTGTCAATTTGGTTTAGAATGGATTCCATAGCGGTGATATCTCTATTATAGGCGCTACGAGAAGCAAAGGCCCATTCTTTAGCTATTCCTTCCATTTGAGATGATGCATTTAAGCTTATCTCAGCCGTTATAAATAAAGACAAAAGAATTGCAAATAGATTTACAGAGATAAATTTTCTAATGACTGTAAGAAGTAAAAGAGCATAAACTAGTAGAAATTCAAGAGTGAGTAGGATATTCAAATCAGTTAAAAAAGAATAGTGTGATTTAAAATAGACAGTGGCCAAAAATCCTGTTAGTACAAGAAAAAGTGAGCCAAATAGATTCCATAGCTTCAATTCTTTCAGACGATTTAAGACTTCTGCTGCAGTATAAATTAACAGAGTGGAAAAAATCCAAGCATAGCGATGCAAAAACATATTTGGGGTATGCATCCCTTGCCAAAATAAATCAAGTGCTTCTATGTAAAAGCTTGTTATTAAAAAAGTAAAGAAAATTGCATAGGTAAGTTTCACGTGAAACCTTATGGATTTTATTGTGAAAAATAGAATAGTCAAAATAAAAGGAAGCAATCCAACAAAAATCATTGGTATAGATCCATATTTAGTTGTATCAAAAGATCCAATGAATTGTTTTGCAAAAATATCCAAATACCAGCTACTATCTGTCTTTAATTTTGTGATGGCAGTCAACTTCTCTCCATGAGTTTGTAAATCAAACAGTGTAGGAAGAGTCATAATCAAACTAGCCATTCCAGCTAAAAAGGAGGTAACAACAAAATCAAGAAAAGATGATTTTCGAGTTTTAAAGTCCCAAGAAATTTGGCAGAGATACCAGAAAATAAGAAACAATGCTGTCATATATCCAAAATAATAATTTTGAATAAATAAGATTGACAAACTTGTAAAGTATAGTAGGCGCTTCTTTTGTGTTATAAGTAGGTGTAAACCAGTTATAATTAAAGGAATCAAGATAAAAACATCTAGCCAGGTTTTAATCTCTAACTGACTGACAGTGAAGCTCATTAAAGCATAGGAAGTAGATAAGGCAAGTTTTAAAAATTTTGGGATATCTTTAAATAATCTAGTCAAACTAAAGAAGGTTGACAGACCAATCAATCCAAATTTTAAGAGAGTGGTTAGATAGACAGCATCTGGCATATTCGACAGATTAAAAAAGTAAACTATGGGTGAAAGAAAGCTACCCAAGTAATAACTAGATAGAGCATAGAAATTCAGTCCGAGGCCACTTGTAAAGGTGTAAAACAAACTACCATTTCCATGTAAAATATTTCGTAAAGCCACATCAAAAATAACGTATTGATGGAAACCATCTCCTAATAGTGGAGATGTATCGCTATTCCAGTAGATACCTTGAATTAGGTATACTCCAGTCATAATTACTAAAGGAATGATGAAAGAAACAAAATAGGTCCAATATGTTTTAAAAAATGATTTCATGTTACCTCGTAGAATGATAGAAAACTCAGTTGGTTACCCCAACTGAGTTTTGAAGTCTTATTTAATCTTTCCAAAGTTCTTTAACTTTTGCTTGTACTTCTGCATTTTCTAGGAATTCATCATAGGTTTCATCGATACGATCAATGACGCCATTCTTAGACAAAACAATAATATGGTTTGCTAAAGTTTGAATGAACTCGTGATCATGACTAGCAAAGATGATTGATTCTTTAAAGTTTTTCAATCCATCGTTCAAGCTTGAGATAGATTCCAAGTCCAAGTGATTTGTTGGATCATCAAGTACAAGGACATTTGATTTCAAGAGCATGAGTTTTGAAAGCATGACACGTACTTTTTCTCCCCCTGACAAGACGTTTACAGGTTTGTTAACCTCATCTCCAGAAAAGAGCATACGACCAAGGAAACCACGTAGGAAGGTATTGTCATCTTCTTCTTTGCTTGCAAATTGACGCAACCAGTCAAGGATTGACTCTCCTCCTGCAAAATCAGCCGAGTTGTCTTTTGGCAAGTAAGAACGGCTAGTAGTAACTCCCCACTTGACAGTTCCTTCATAGTCAATGTCACCCATGATTGCACGAATTAATGCAGTCGTTTGGATGTCATTTTGTCCAATAAGAGCCGTCTTATCACCTGGACGCAAGATGAAACTAATATTGTCCAAGATAGTTTCACCATCAATCTTTACAGTTAAATTCTCTACTGTCAAGAGATCATTACCAATCTCACGCTCTGCTTTAAAGTTGATAAATGGGTATTTACGACTAGAAGGAACAATCTCTTCTAATTCAATCTTGTCAAGCATTTTTTTACGAGACGTTGCTTGTCTTGACTTAGAAGCGTTGGCAGAGAATCGAGCAACGAATTCTTGCAATTGCTTAATCTTTTCTTCCGCTTTGGCATTACGGTCTGCTAACAATTTAGCAGCAAGCTCAGAAGATTCCTTCCAGAAGTCGTAGTTTCCGACATAGAGTTTGATTTTTCCAAAGTCAAGGTCGGCCATGTGAGTACATACTTTATTGAGGAAGTGACGGTCATGGGATACAACGATGACAGTGTTATCAAAGTCAATCAAGAAATCTTCTAACCAAGTAATAGATTGGATATCCAAACCGTTGGTTGGCTCGTCCAAGAGAAGAACATCAGGTTTACCAAAAAGTGCTTTAGCAAGGAGAACCTTCACTTTTTCACCATTGGCTAATTCGCTCATGTTTTGGTAGTGCAATTCTTCTGGAATATTTAGGTTTTGAAGCAGTTGAGATGCTTCACTTTCTGCTTCCCAACCTCCAAGTTCAGCAAATTCACCTTCAAGTTCAGCTGCACGAACACCATCTTCATCGGAAAAATCTTCCTTCATGTAAATAGCATCTTTTTCCTTCATGATGCTATAGAGTTTTTCATTTCCCATGATAACGACATCAATTGCACGTTCATCTTCATAGTCAAAGTGATTTTGACGAAGAACAGAGAGACGTTCATCTGGACCAAGAGAGATATGACCAGTTGTAGGTTCGATATCACCAGCTAAGATTTTTAAGAATGTAGACTTCCCAGCACCATTAGCACCAATTAATCCGTATGTATTTCCTTCTGTAAATTTGATATTGACATCATCAAAAAGTTTGCGATCACTAAAACGTAGTGAAACATCAGATACTGTAAGCAATGTTTTTCTCCTATAATATGTAATACATTTATTCTACTAGAAAAGAGAGAAATATTCAAATTTTTCTTTGTCAATTTTATGTCAACTAAGTTTACAGTTTTATTTACAGCGAATTGGCTCTTTGATTTAAATAATTTTCTGTTATTTTAACAAAAAAATGCTATAATTGAAGAGACCATTTCGAAGGAGAAAAAAATGACGAAACCCATTATTTTAACAGGAGACCGCCCAACAGGTAAACTGCATATTGGACATTATGTTGGGAGTCTTAAAAACAGAGTATTACTGCAGGAAGAAGACAAGTATGACATGTTTGTTTTTTTGGCGGATCAACAAGCATTGACAGATCACGCCAAAGACCCTCAAACGATTGTAGAATCGATTGGGAATGTTGCCTTAGATTACCTAGCAGTTGGATTAGATCCAAGTAAATCAACTATCTTTATTCAAAGCCAAATTCCAGAGTTGGCTGAATTATCTATGTACTATATGAATTTGGTGTCACTAGCTCGTTTGGAACGGAATCCGACAGTAAAAACAGAGATTGCTCAGAAAGGGTTTGGAGAAAGTATTCCGACAGGATTTTTGGTTTATCCGATTGCGCAAGCAGCAGATATTACTGCCTTCAAGGCTAATTATGTTCCTGTTGGGACAGATCAGAAACCAATGATTGAGCAAACTCGTGAGATTGTTCGTTCCTTTAATCATGCTTATAATTGTGAGGTCTTGGTGGAGCCGGAAGGTATTTATCCAGAAAATGAGAGAGCAGGGCGTTTGCCAGGTTTAGATGGAAATGCTAAAATGTCTAAATCCCTTAATAATGGTATTTATCTAGCAGATGATGCGGATACTTTGCGTAAAAAAGTCATGAGCATGTATACTGATCCGGATCATATTCGAGTGGAGGATCCAGGTAAGATTGAAGGAAATATGGTTTTTCATTATCTAGATGTGTTTGGTCGTCCAGAAGATGCTCAAGGCATTGCGGATATGAAAGAACATTATCAACGTGGTGGTCTTGGTGATGTGAAGACGAAACGTTATCTACTTGAAATATTAGAACGCGAACTTGGCCCTATTCGTGAGCGCCGTATCGAATTTGCTAAGGATATGGGAGAAGTTTACAATATGCTTCAAAAAGGTAGTGAGAAAGCGCGTGAGGTTGCGGGGCAAACTTTATCTGAAGTTAAGAAAGCAATGGGACTAAATTATTTTAAATAATAGATAAATATGAATCGTAAAACTATCTCTTCCATAGGTTCACAGGGATAGTTTTTTATGATTTCTACCATAAATATAATTGACAAATTTTCATAGAATGGTATGATAGATACAATACAAAAAGAGTCAAGCTCAAAAAGAAAGAAAAGAGGAAACTTCAATGTCTAATTGGGATACTAAATTTTTAAAAAAAGGTTTTACCTTTGATGATGTATTGCTCATTCCAGCAGAAAGTCATGTGTTGCCTAATGATGCAGATTTAACAACAAAATTGGCAGATAATCTGACTTTAAATATCCCAATTATAACAGCCGCAATGGATACAGTCACAGAAAGTCAAATGGCTATTGCTATTGCTCGTGCGGGTGGTCTTGGAGTAATCCATAAAAATATGTCTATTGCGCAACAGGCGGATGAAGTTCGCAAGGTAAAACGTTCTGAAAATGGTGTTATTATTGATCCATTCTTCTTGACTCCAGAACACACTATTGCTGAAGCAGACGAACTGATGGGACGTTACCGTATCAGTGGTGTTCCAGTTGTAGAAACACTTGAAAATCGTAAATTGGTTGGTATTCTAACAAATCGAGATCTTCGCTTTATTTCAGATTACAATCAGCCAATCTCAAATCACATGACCAGTGAAAATCTTGTCACTGCTCCAGTTGGCACAGATCTTACAACAGCTGAACATATTCTTCAAGAACACCGTATTGAAAAACTTCCTTTGGTTGACGAAGAAGGCCGTCTTTCTGGCTTGATTACTATTAAGGATATTGAAAAAGTTATTGAGTTTCCAAATGCTGCCAAAGATGAATTTGGTCGTCTTCTAGTTGCTGGTGCGGTGGGTGTCACTTCAGATACATTTGAACGTGCAGAGGCTCTCTTTGAAGCAGGGGCTGACGCAATTGTTATTGATACTGCACATGGTCACTCTGCTGGGGTTCTACGTAAAATTGCTGAAATTCGTGCTCACTTCCCAGATCGCACTTTGATTGCTGGTAATATTGCAACTGCAGAAGGTGCGCGTGCTCTTTATGATGCAGGTGTAGATGTTGTCAAAGTCGGTATCGGACCAGGTTCTATCTGTACTACTCGTGTGATTGCAGGGGTTGGTGTCCCACAAGTGACAGCAATCTATGATGCAGCAGCAGTTGCGCGTGAATATGGTAAAACAATCATTGCTGATGGTGGAATCAAGTACTCTGGAGATATTGTAAAAGCCCTTGCTGCAGGTGGAAATGCGGTTATGCTTGGATCAATGTTTGCTGGAACAGACGAAGCACCAGGTGAAACGGAAATCTTCCAAGGACGTAAGTTTAAGACTTACCGTGGTATGGGATCAATCGCTGCAATGAAGAAAGGTTCAAGCGATCGTTACTTCCAAGGTTCTGTCAATGAAGCAAACAAACTCGTTCCAGAAGGAATTGAAGGGCGTGTTGCCTATAAAGGCGCAGCAGCTGATATTGTCTTCCAAATGATTGGTGGTATTCGCTCTGGTATGGGTTACTGTGGTGCAGCTAACCTTAAAGAACTACATGATAATGCACAATTTATTGAAATGTCTGGGGCTGGTCTAAAAGAAAGCCATCCTCATGATGTACAAATCACTAATGAGGCACCAAACTACTCTATGTAACTAGTAAAAAAGAACTCCTGAATCTCAGGAGTTCTTTTTGTTTACAGTATTGTCAATTTTTGTTTACAGAAATTTTACCATTTTGAATGTTGAAAATACTAAGGTTTTCTGGTAAATTTTGTAAGTGGTCTAAACTTGTTGTTGTGATAAAGGTTTGGATAGATTGAGAAATGGTTTCTAGTAATTTTAGTTGCCGTGTATTGTCAAGTTCGCTCATAACATCATCAAGCAGTAGTATTGGAGACTCGTTGGTAATACTTTCCATTAGCTCAATTTCCGCCAGTTTTATAGAAAGAACAAGGCTACGATGTTGACCTTGGCTTCCAAAACTAGCATCCATACCATTGATATAAAAAGAAATATCATCTCGATGAGGGCCAACTCCAGTATTCTTTTTAAATAAGTCTCTGGATCTGCTTTTCTCCAAAGCAATTTTAAAAGAACGTGTTAGCTGTTCTTCATCAGTGAAGTTGACAGATGATTGATAAAATATTGACAACTCTTCTAATTTATTTGAAATTTCTAAGTGTTTTTTTTGACCAAATTTCTCTAAGTCTTTAATGAATTTTATCCGATGCTTTATAACGCGACAACCATACTCTACTAACTGATCATCTAAGACTGACAGAAATGTTTCGTCAATCTTCTGGCTGGATTTTAGGTAGGTATTTCTCTGCTTGAGTATATGGTTGTAGTTTGACAAGTCTGACAAGTAGATTGGTTTTATTTGTCCCAGTTCAATGTCTATAAACTTTCGACGGACAGAAGGCGCTCCTTTAATTAGCTGGAGATCTTCAGGTGCGAAGAGGACAACATTCATATGTCCGATGTAGTCTGATAGGCGAGCTTGTTTTAAGTGATTGACCTTGGTCACACGCCCTTTTGGTGTTAAATCAATTTCTAGAGGGATAGAGCTTGTTTTTTTCTGTAGCAAGCCAGAAAGATGGAGTTGCTCGTTATCAAAATGAATGAGATTTTTATCTGTACGAGTCCGATGACTACGTGTCAAGGCCAAGAAATAGATTGCTTCTAGAATATTGGTTTTTCCTTGTGCATTTTGACCTAGAAAGACATTTAATTTTGGATTGAAATCAATTTTTGCCTCTTTGTAGTTTCGAAAGGTTTTAATTGTTAAATGTTGGAGCCACATGGTTATCTTCCTGGAAAACGTGGAGCTTGTTTGGTTTTAGGTGATGAAGAAGTTTTTTGTTTTTCTTTCTTGATACCTTTATTCATCTCTTTGACAAGTTTAGCAATTCGCTCTTTCTCAATCTTATCTGCTTGATACTCTTCTTGCTCTTTTAAACTTGGTTGTGTCAAGGTGATGTCAATCTTTAAATCAGGAATGTCAATCGTATCTCCAATACGGATTTTTTTCCCACGTCTACTTTCTAACTCGCCATTAAAGTAAACTTGATGATCTATTAAAAAGGATTTGATAGCACCACCGCTTTGTATAATTCCAAGTTCTTTTAGGAGGGCTTGGAGCGTAATAAATTCTTCAAATAATTTGTATTCCATAATTCACCTCAATCTTTGGTATTATACCATATTTTCCTTGAAATAGCTGAAGGAAAGTTAGCTGAAATGAAAACGGTTTTACTCTTTAAAGCTATAAAGAGAACAAGAAAAATTTTGATTTTCGTGGTATAATAGAACTCTATATGTAAGGAGGTAAGGTATGGAGTTAGTGCCTGGAATTTTAGCACATTTTGTTCAATCCAAAAAGTTTAAAACAAATAAAATCACTATTCGTTTTACTGCTCCCTTATCTCTTGAGACAATAGCAGGACGTATGTTAAGTGCAAGTATGTTGGAGACGGCAAATCAAGCTTATCCCACATCACAAGCATTTCGCAGATACTTGGCAAGTTTATATGGAACAGATATTTCCACAAGTGCTTATCGTAGAGGACAAGCACATATTCTTGACTTAACATTTACCTACGTGCGAGATGAGTTCTTGAGTAAAAAAAATGTCTTGACTTCTCGAATTTTGGAATTGGTGAGACAGACTTTATTTGCTCCCTTAGCTCAAGATGGTGCTTTTGAGCCAGCTTTATTTGAAATTGAAAGAAAACAGTTATTGGCTAGTCTAGCTACTGATATGGATGATTCATTTTATTTTGCTCATAAGGAGTTGGATAGCTTGTTCTTCCATGATGAGCGTCTTCAATTGAGATACAGTGATTTACGAAATAGTATTTCAAATGAGTCTCCGGAAAGTAGCTACATGTGCTTTCAAAATGCTCTGAAAAATGATCGTATTGATTTCTTTTTCTTAGGTGATTTTAATGAAGTAGAAATTACAGAATCACTGAAGTCATTACCCTTTACAGCTAGAGAGAACGGCGTCACTATCCAGTACCATCAATCTTATTCGAATGTTCTACGAGAAGGAATGTTTCAGAGGAATGTTGGGCAATCTATTTTGGAATTAGGCTATCATTCTCCTGTAAAATATGGTGATGATGAGCATTTGCCCATGCTTGTTATGAATGGTTTGTTGGGTGAATTTGCACATTCGAAACTTTTTACAAATGTTCGTGAAAATGCTGGAATAGCCTATACAGTCTCTAGTCAATTGGATTTGTTTAGTGGTCTGTTAAGGATGTATGCGGGTATCGATAGAGAAAATCGAAATCAGGCTAGAAAAATGATGAATCATCAATTGCTAGATCTGAAAAAGGGTAATTTTACAGATTTTGAACTTGAACAAACCAAGGAGATGATTCGACGATCTTTGTTGATGGCTCAAGATAATCAACAGACCCTGGTTGAAAGAGCCTATTTGAATGCTCTATTGGGGAAATCAAGCTTTGATATTGATCGATTGGTGGCAAAATTAGAGAGTGTTGATAAAGAGGCTGTATGTAAAGCTGCCAACAGTTTGAAGTTACAAGCGATTTACTTTATGGAAGGAGTAGAATGACAAAGGTTACTTTTGAAGAAAAATACTATCCTGCTGTAAAGGAAACAGTCTACAAAGCACAATTGTCAAATGGATTGACAGTTTCTTTACTTCCTAAGCGAGATTTCAATGAGGTTTATGGGATTGTAACAGTTCAATTTGGTTCTGTAGATGCAACTTATACAAGCTTGGAAAAAGGTTTACGTCATCATCCAGCAGGAATTGCACATTTTCTTGAACATAAATTGTTTGAAAGAGAAAATTCTGAGGATATAATGGCTGCTTTTACTCGATTAGGTGCGGACAGTAATGCCTTTACAAGCTTTACTAAGACCAGCTATCTTTTTTCAACAATTGACCATCTATTAGAAAATTTAGATTTGCTAGATGAGTTAGTCGGAGATGTTCATTTTACAGAAGAGTCTGTTTTGAGGGAACAGGCTATTATCCAGCAAGAACGAGAAATGTACCAAGATGATCCAGACTCACGTTTGTTTTTTGCAACATTAGCCAACCTTTTTCCTGATACTCCTTTAGCAACAGATATAGTTGGAAGTGAAAAATCAATTTCTGAGATTCAAGTTTCAAATTTAAAAGAGAACTTTACAGACTTTTACAAACCTGTCAACATGTCACTGTTTTTAGTTGGAAATATTGATGTGGAAGTTGTTGAGGAATACTTTTCGAAAAAGGAAAAGGAAGTTTCAAACCAGTTTACGGTTTCAAAAGAGCAACTCCTTTTGCAGCCTGTGAAGCAAACAGATAGTCTTCGGATGGAAGTTTCTTCACCCAAACTTGCTGTTGCGATTAGAGGCAATGGGCAAATAAGAGAAGCTGAGTCTTATCGTTACAATATTTTATTGAAATTACTATTTACGATGATGTTTGGTTGGACTTCTGATCGTTTTCAAAGGTTATATGAGACTGGGAAGCTAGATGCGTCATTGTCACTTGAGGTTGAAGTCAACAGTCGCTTTCATTTTGTGATATTGACAATGGACACCAAAGAGCCTGTTTCTCTGTCGCATCAATTTCGTAAAGCGATTCGTCAGTTTAGTAATGATGCGGATATTACCGAGGAACATTTAGATCTTGTTAAGAGTGAGATGTTTGGGGAGTTTTTCAGTAGCATGAACTCTTTGGAATTTATTGCAACTCAATACGATCCGATGGATCGCGGAGAAACAATTTTTGATTTTCCGAAAATTTTACAGGAAATTACTTTGGAGGATGTTCTAGAAGCTGGACATCGTTTGATTGATAATGGTGATCTAGTTGATTTTACAATCTTTCCAGCTTAAAAGATGACTAATACTAGAAAGAAGGAATGGTACGTATGAGAAAAAAAACAATTGGCGAGGTTCTACGTTTAGCCAGAATTAACCAGGGATTGAGTCTGGAAGAATTACAGGAAAAAACTGAAATTCAGTTGCATTTTCTAGAAGCTATGGAGGCAGATGATTTTGATCAACTTCCTAGTACCTTCTATGCTCGTTCTTTTTTAAGAAAATATGCCTGGGCAGTAGAGTTAGATGAAAGAATTGTTTTGGATGCCTATGATTCAGGTAGTATGATCACTTATGAAGAGGTAGATGTCGATGAAGAAGACCTGTCTGGTCGCAGACGATCAAATAAGAAAAAAACGTCTTATCTCCCCTTGTTTTATTTCGTTCTATTTGCTTTGTCAATTTTAATTTTTGTCACTTACTATGTTTGGAACTACATCCAAACTCAGCCAAATCCTTCTTCAGCTAATTATAGTGTTGTGAACTCGACTAGTTCCACAACCTCATCTAGTTCATCTTCTAGTAGTCAGACGTCTAGCTCGTCTTCTACTACGGAATCAACTATTACAGTGTCAGGAGAAGGAAACCGCATTGAAGCTCGGTATAAAACGAGTAAGGAAACCGCTACTGTTCAACTGGCAGTATCAGATGTAACTAGTTGGGTAAGTGTTTCAGGAAGTAAGCTGGAGGGTGGTGTGACACTATCCGCAGACAATAAGAATGCAAAAACAACAGTTTCAACTAAGAATCCCGTTACCATTACTTTAGGTGTAGTGAAGGGAGTTACTGTGACAGTGGACAATCAAACGATTGATACTTCGAAGCTGACAACTCAGACTGGAACTGTAACACTTACATTTACTACAGATTAAGGAAAAATCAATGAAAAAAGAACAAATTCCTAATGTATTAACTATTGGTAGAATTCTCTTTATACCTCTCTTTATTCTTATTTTGACTTTAGGCCATTCACAAGGAAGTCATTTGCTGGCAGCAATCATCTTTGCAGTTGCTAGTATAACGGATTATCTTGATGGTTACCTTGCTCGTAAATGGAATGTAGTCAGCAACTTTGGAAAATTTGCAGATCCGATGGCTGATAAGCTGTTGGCTATGTCAGCTTTTATCATGTTGATTGAGTTAGGCATGGCTCCAGCTTGGGTTGTTGCTATTATCATCTGTCGTGAACTTGCGGTGACAGGCTTGCGTTTGTTGCTTGTTGAGACGGGAGGGACAGTTCTAGCAGCAGCGATGCCAGGGAAAATCAAGACCTTTAGTCAGATGTTTGCCATTATCTTTTTGCTCTTACATTGGAATTTAATTGGGCAACTGTTGCTTTATATAGCTTTATTTTTCACCATCTACTCTGGTTATGATTATTTCAAGGGTAGCGCTCATGTATTCAAAGGGACATTTGGTTCGAAATGAAATCGATTATTGAAGTAAAAGATCTGTCTTTTCGTTACAAGGAAGACCAGGATCATTATGACGTTAATAATGTCTCGTTTCACGTGAAACGGGGAGAATGGCTTTCGATTGTAGGTCATAATGGAAGTGGAAAATCGACAACTATCCGTTTGATTGATGGATTGCTTGAAGCAGAGTCTGGGGAAATCTGGATCGATGGGCAATTGCTGTCCTCTGAGAACGTTTGGGACTTGCGTCGACAAATTGGTATGGTTTTTCAAAATCCAGATAACCAATTTGTGGGGGCGACTGTTGAAGATGATGTTGCCTTTGGTTTAGAAAATCAGGGACTTCCTCGTGAAGAAATGAAGAAGAGAGTGGTTGAATCTTTGGAGTTGGTAGGTATGCTGGACTTTAAGAGGAGAGAACCAGCTCGTTTATCTGGTGGACAAAAACAGCGTGTGGCTATTGCTGGAGTTGTTGCCCTGAGGCCAGCTATTTTGATTTTGGACGAGGCTACAAGTATGTTGGATCCTGAGGGACGCAGAGAACTGATTCAGACAGTTCAAGAGATTCGAAAAGACCATCAGATGACAGTCGTCTCCATTACACATGACTTAGAAGAAGTTGCGATGAGTGACCGTGTCTTGGTCATGAAAAAAGGCCAAGTGGAGTCAACCAGTAGCCCAAGAGAACTTTTTTCGCGGGACGACCTTGACCAGATAGGGTTGGATGAGCCTTTTACTAATCAATTGAGAGAATCTTTGAGAGAGACTGGTTATCAGTTGCCGGATGGCTATTTGACAGAAGGAGAGCTAGAGGACAAGCTATGGGAATTACTCTAGAAAATGTGAGCTTTACCTATCAAGAGGGGACTCCCCTATCTTCATCAGCCTTGACTGATGTTTCTTTGACGATTGAGGATGGTTCCTATACAGCTTTAGTAGGGCACACAGGTAGTGGGAAATCAACGATTTTACAGCTTTTAAATGGCCTATTGGTACCAAGTAAGGGTTCTGTTCGAGTTTTCGATACCGTCATTACCCCTACATCAACCAATAAAGAAATTCGCCAGATTCGAAAGCAGGTTGGTCTAGTGTTTCAATTTGCTGAAAATCAGATTTTCGAAGAGACTGTTTTGAAAGATGTTGCATTTGGACCACAAAATTTTGGAGTTTCTGAGGAAGAGGCCAAGAAAATTGCGCGTGAAAAGTTAGCCTTGGTAGGCATCGATGAGTCACTCTTTGAGCGCAGTCCTTTTGAACTTTCGGGTGGTCAGATGAGACGTGTGGCTATAGCAGGTATGCTAGCCATGGAGCCAACTGTCTTGGTTTTGGATGAGCCTACAGCTGGACTAGATCCTCTGGGCAGAAAAGAACTGATGACCCTGTTTAAAAAACTTCACCTTGCTGGAATGACAATCGTCCTGGTAACGCATTTGATGGATGACGTAGCTGCATATGCTGATCAGGTCCATGTTATGGAAAAGGGGCGTTTGGTCAAAAGTGGTAAACCGAGCGAAGTTTTCCAAGATGTAGCCTCTATGGAAAAGGTGCAGTTAGGTGTGCCTAAAATAACAGCCTTTTGTAAACGTTTGGCAGATAGAGGTGTAGCTTTTAAAAAATTGCCAATCAAGATAGAGGAGTTTAAGGAGTCGCTAAATGGATAGTATGATTTTAGGGCGTTATATACCGGGGGATTCCATCATTCATCGCTTGGATCCCCGTAGTAAATTGCTTGCCATGATCCTGTTGATTTTGATTGTATTTTGGGCCAATAATCCCCTCACTAATCTCATTCTTTTTATAGCGACAGGTATATTTATCGCTTTGTCAGGCGTTTCCCTCTCATTTTTTGTTCAGGGATTAAAATCCATGTTCTTCTTGATTGCTTTTACAACTCTTTTTCAGCTCTTTTTCATTTCAAGTGGAAATATCCTATTTGAGTTTTCTTTTATAAAAATAACGGATTATGCTTTGCAACAAGCAGGAATCATTTTCTGTCGTTTTGTGTTGATTATTTTCTTTTCAACCTTGCTAACATTAACGACCATGCCTTTGAGTCTGGCAGCCGCAGTTGAAGCTCTTTTAGCACCGCTGAAACGTGTGAAAGTTCCCGTTCATGAAATTGGTCTTATGTTATCAATGAGTTTGCGTTTTGTTCCAACCTTGATGGATGACACAACGAGAATTATGAATGCTCAAAAAGCTCGTGGAGTTGACTTTGGCGAAGGTAGCATCGTTCAAAAAGTAAAGGCTATGATTCCAATTTTAATTCCTCTTTTTGCGACGAGCTTAAAGCGTGCAGATTCATTGGCAATAGCAATGGAAGCGCGTGGTTATCAGGGAGGAAAGGGTAGAAGTCAGTATAGACAGTTGAGATGGAGTCAAAAGGATACACTGGCAATTCTTGTGATTTTGGTACTGGGATGTTTCTTATTTTTCTTAAAATCTTAGCAGGTTTGTAGGATTGATAAGAAGCTCAAAGTAGCAGGTTTTTAGTATAAAGGTAGGAATATGAACCGTTTTAAAAAATCAAAATATCTAATCATCGTTTTTGTCACAGTTCTGGCAGTTTCTGTACTATTAGTGACAACCTATTCAAGCGCTATTGTGACGAAACTAGGAGATGGGATTTCCTTGGTAGATAGAATTGTTCAAAAACCCTTTCAGTGGTTTGATACTTTCAAATCAGATTTGGGAC
>NZ_KQ970238.1:23041-31073 GCF_001579025.1 Streptococcus oralis | reverse complement strand
GTGGAGTCTAATCAATCAGAAAGTTTAAAAAATGAAAATGAACAATTACGTCAGTTGCTGGATATGAAGTCAAAATTGCAGGCTACAAAAACCATTGCAGCAGATGTGATTATGCGAGCTCCAGTATCTTGGAAACAAGAGTTAACAATTGATGCGGGAAGTTCAAAAGGAGCTTCTGAAAATATGTTGGCCATTGCAAACGGGGGCTTGATTGGTAGTGTTTCAAAGGTGGAGGATCATTCAACAACGGTCAATCTATTGACAAACACCGAAAATTCAGACAAAATTTCTGTTAAAATCCTGCATGGCTCTACTGAAATTTACGGGATTATCGTTGGTTATGATAAGGAGTCAGAACTGCTTAAAATTAGCCAATTAAATAGTAACAGTGACATTAGCGCAGGAGACAAGGTGACTACAGGGGGGCTCGGAAACTTTAATGTTAAGGATATCCCTGTTGGAGAGGTTGTTGCTACAACACACAGCAGTGATTATCTAACAAAGGAAGTAACAGTAAAGTTAAGTGCTGACACCAAAAATCTTCATGTGGTTGAGTTAGTGGGGAATTAGCAATGAGACTGTTAAAACAAATTGGTATTTTCTTTTTACTCCCTTTTGTTGTATTAATTGATGCACATACTGGACAATTGGTAGGATCCTTCTTCCCTCACTTTCATTTAGTAAGTCATTTTCTGTTTTTATTTCTCTTGTTTGAGACAATTGAGGTTTCAGAATATCTCTATCTAGCTTATTGCTGTATAGTGGGTTTGGTGTACGATATCTATTTTTTCCACTTGATAGGAATTGCGACGCTTCTATTTATCTTAATAGGTGCTTCACTCCATAAATTTAATAGTGTAATTTTGCTAAACCGTTGGACAAGAATGTTAACAATAGTTGTGATGAGTTTCCTATTTGATATGGGGAGCTATCTCCTCGCTCTTGCTATGGGGTTGACAGTAGAATCGATGCCAGTTTTCATCGTCTATAGTCTTGTCCCATCAATGATTCTAAACTTCTTATGGATGGTGATTTTCCAATACATTTTTGAAAAATATTATCTATGAGAAAGAAATATAAATGTAACAAAGGCGTAATATTTATTATGTCTTTTTTTGGTATACTAGTAATGTCTTAAATAGAAGGAGTATTCACACAATATGAAGAAAAAAATCTTAGCGTCACTTTTGTTAAGTACAGTATTGGTTTCACAAGCGGCGGTATTAACAACTGTTCATGCTGAAACAACTGATGAAAAAATTGCTGCTCAAGATAGTAAAATCAGTGACTTGTCAGCTAAACAAAAAGAAGCTCAAAAACAAGTAGATGAAATCCAAACGCAAGTTACAGCTATTCAAACACAACAAGCAAGCTTGCAAGCTGAAAATGAAACACTTCAAGCTGAGTCTAAGAAACTTGAAGGAGAAATTACAGAGCTTTCTAAGAACATTGTTGCTCGTAATGACTCATTGGAAAAACAAGCACGTAGCGCACAAACAAACGGTGCTGCAACTAGCTACATCAACACAATTGTAAACTCAAAATCAATTACTGAAGCTGTTTCACGTGTTGCAGCCATGAGCGAGATTGTATCAGCTAACAACAAAATGTTGGAACAACAAAAGGCTGATAAAAAATCAATTGCTGAAAAACAAGTTACGAATAACGAAGCTATCAATACCGTAATTGCCAACCAACAAACTCTTGCTGACGATGCACAAGCATTGACAACAAAACAAGCAGAGTTGAAAGTTGCTGAGTTAAACCTTGCTGCAGAGAAAGCTACTGCAGAAAGTGATAAAGCTACTTTATTGGAACAAAAAGCAGCAGCAGAGGCTGAAGCAAAAGCAGCAGCTGAAGCAGAAGCAGCTTATAAAGCACGTCAAACAAGCCAACAACAATCAGTTGTTGCTTCTGGAAATACAACACTTTCAGATCAAGTGCAAGCAACTTCAAGCTCTTCATCAGATGATGATTCAAGCTACACTCCGGCACCTGCTCCAACTCCAACTAGACAGCGTCCAACATACAGTACAAATGCTTCAAGTTATCCTGTAGGTCAATGTACATGGGGTGCTAAGACCTTGGCTCCATGGGCCGGTGATTATTGGGGTAATGGCGGTCAGTGGGCAGCTAGTGCAGCGGCAGCTGGATTCCGTACAGGTTCTACCCCACAAGTTGGTGCAATTGCTTCATGGGATGATGGAGGATACGGACATGTAGCAGTTGTTACGGCTGTTGAGTCCCCAACTCGCATTCAAGTTTCAGAATGTAACTATGATGGTAGCGGAACTCAACCAATCGGAAATTATCGTGGATGGTTTAATCCCACAGCATCACGTGGTACAGTAAGATATATTTACCCAAACTAACATATTAATTATTATTAAAAAATTTAGGGTGAGGTTTTATTAATCTCACCCTTTGTATAGTATTAATAAAAAATTTTCATCAGAACGTTTTTATCATTATGGAATTAAAGATTGGATGAAAATTATCAGATATATAGCTAGAATAAGTATGTTTATCTAACGAAAGAATAACAAGGTTTTAAGAGAGTTGGTACTGGAATTATGTTTACTTATAAAATGAATGTTGATGTTCATGAGTGGGATTTATTTTTACAAAATCATCCTCAAGGAAATTTATTGCAGAGTAGTGATTGGGCCAAGATAAAGGATACTTGGGGGAATGAGAGAGTTGGATTTTATAAAGAAAATCAACTAGTTGGAGTAGCGAATATATTAATCCAGCCTCTTCCATTAGGATTTTCCATGTTCTATATTCCAAGAGGTCCAGTTATTAATTATGAAGATAAAGAACTTTTGAAATTTGTGCTTTTAACATTGAAAAAACTTGCTAAAAAAAGCCATGCAATAATGGTTAAATTTGATCCAAGTCTTTTCATCAGCCTAAGTCTTATCGATCAAGAAACTATCCAAAATTCTAAAACTTTTGAAATTATTGAGGAATTGCAAAAAAACAAAGTTCATTGGACAGGTTTGACAAAGGATATGGCCGAAAACATACAACCTCGTTTTCAAGCTAATATTCATAAAGAAAACTTCTCGCTAGATCAACTATCCAAGTCTACTAAACAGACAATCCGAACTGCAAGAAATAAAGGATTGGAAGTGAAATTTGGTGGCCTTGATTTATTAGATGAATTTTCATTTTTAATGAAGAAAACAGAGTCTCGTAAGAATATCAGTTTACGAGGTAAAGATTATTATCAGAAGTTACTGAATACTTATCCTGATCACTCCTTCATCACACTGAGCTATTTAGACTTACCTAATAGACTGAAAGAAGTTGAGCAGCAACTCGAAAAGAATCTTAAAATAGCGCAGAAGTTCACAGATAAAACGAAGGAAAGTAAAATAAGAGATAATCAGCAAGAGAGAAAACGATTAGAGGAAGAAATTTCTTTCCTTAAGAGTTATATTGATAGAGGGGATAGTATTGTCCCGTTGTCTGGCACTTTAACCATCGAATTTGGGAAAACTTCTGAAAACTTATATGCTGGAATGAATGAGGAATTTAGGCATTATCAACCTGCTATTCCAACATGGTTTGAGACTGCTCAATATTCATTTGAACGTGGGGCAGATACTCATAATATGGGTGGAATTGAAAACAACTTAGAAGGTGGGTTATTTAATTTTAAGTCTAAGTTTAATCCCACTATTGAAGAATTTGCTGGTGAGTTTAACTATCCAATTAGTTCATTATATTTCTTGTTTAATTTAGCTTATAAGATTCGTAAGAAACTTCGAAGTAGATAGCATAAACTAATTATTTTGTCACTACATTAAATTTAAAAAAATTAGCTATCAGAACATCTCAGCAGTATATGTTGAGATGTTTTAAATTTAGAGCTTTTAACTAGTAATTTAGTATCATAAAATCACTTGAAATAAAGCTCCAATTATGATAAAATAAAACTTGTCGTGTAAACGATAATACTCATTCTTGATGAATTGTGAAACTGTTGCCCTTGGGTCGTTTTGCAAGTTGAAGTCGAGGAGAGGAAAAAAACAAAAAGGAGAAATACTCATGGCAGTAATTTCAATGAAACAACTTCTTGAGGCTGGTGTACACTTTGGTCACCAAACTCGTCGCTGGAACCCTAAGATGGCTAAGTACATCTTTACTGAGCGTAACGGAATCCACGTTATCGACTTGCAACAAACTGTAAAATACGCTGACCAAGCATACGACTTTATGCGTGATGCAGCAGCTAACGATGCAGTTGTATTGTTTGTTGGTACTAAAAAACAAGCTGCTGACGCTGTTAAAGAAGAAGCAGAACGTTCAGGTCAATACTACATCAACCACCGTTGGTTGGGTGGAACTCTTACTAACTGGGGAACTATCCAAAAACGTATCGCTCGTTTGAAAGAAATCAAACGTATGGAAGAAGAAGGAATCTTCGATGTTCTTCCTAAGAAAGAAGTTGCACTTCTTAACAAACAACGTGCACGTCTTGAAAAATTCTTGGGTGGTATCGAAGACATGCCTCGTATCCCAGATGTAATGTACGTAGTTGACCCACATAAAGAACAAATCGCTGTTAAAGAAGCTAAAAAATTGGGTATCCCAGTTGTAGCGATGGTTGACACAAACACTGATCCAGACGATATCGATGTAATCATCCCAGCTAACGATGACGCTATCCGCGCTGTTAAATTAATCACAGCTAAATTGGCTGACGCTATCATCGAAGGACGTCAAGGTGAAGATGCAGCAGCAGTTGAAGCTGAATTTGCAGCTTCAGAAGCTCAAGCTGACTCAATAGAAGAAATCGTTGAAGTTGTAGAAGGCGACAACGCTTAATTCATATAAATAGTAATTACCTAGGAGGGCGGGGCCTAGCCCAGCTCTCCTATTTTTAAAAAATATAGGAGAATCAAAATGGCAGAAATTACAGCTAAACTTGTAAAAGAGTTGCGTGAAAAATCTGGTGCCGGTGTTATGGACGCTAAAAAAGCGCTTGTAGAAACAGACGGTGATATCGAAAAAGCGATCGAATTGCTTCGCGAAAAAGGTATGGCGAAGGCAGCTAAGAAAGCTGACCGTGTTGCAGCTGAAGGTTTGACTGGTGTATTTGTTAACGGTAACGTTGCAGCAGTAGTTGAAGTAAATGCCGAAACTGACTTCGTTGCGAAAAACGCTCAATTCGTTGACTTGGTAAATGCTACAGCTAAAGTAATCGCTGAAGGTAAACCAGCTAACAACGAAGAAGCACTTGCTTTGACAATGCCTTCAGGTGAAACTCTTGAAGCTGCATATGTATCTGCAACAGCTACAATCGGTGAAAAAATCTCATTCCGTCGTTTTGCTTTGCTTGAAAAAACAGATGCGCAACACTTTGGAGCATACCAACACAATGGTGGACGTATCGGTGTTATCTCTGTTATTGAAGGTGGAGACGAAGCGCTTGCTAAACAAATCTCAATGCACATTGCTGCGATGAAACCAACAGTTCTTTCTTACAAAGAATTGGATGAGCAGTTCGTTAAAGATGAGTTGGCACAATTGAACCACGTAATCGATCAAGATAACGAAAGCCGTGCAATGGTTGGTAAACCAGCTCTTCCACACTTGAAGTATGGATCAAAAGCACAATTGACTGATGAAGTGATTGCTCAAGCTGAAGCTGATATCAAAGCTGAGTTGGCTGCAGAAGGCAAACCAGAAAAAATCTGGGACAAAATCATCCCAGGTAAAATGGACCGCTTCATGCTTGACAACACTAAAGTTGACCAAGCATACACACTTCTTGCACAAGTATACATCATGGATGACAGCAAGACAGTTGAAGCTTACCTTGAATCAGTAAATGCTTCAGTAGTTGAGTTCGCTCGCTTTGAAGTTGGTGAAGGTATCGAGAAAGCTGCAAACGACTTTGAAGCAGAAGTTGCAGCTACAATGGCAGCAGCCTTGAATAACTAATAGAAAAGGAAGCAAATTGCTTCCTTTTTCTTTTGGTCTAGAGAGTAGGCTCTATATGAGTAAACAAAAAGCCCTTTAATAAGGGCTAAGTGCATTTAGGAGGCTACACTTCAAATTCATAGAGTGCTGTAGACAAATAACGTTCGCCGTTATCTGGTGCTAAAGCAAGGACTTTCTTACCTGTACCTAATTTCTTGGCAACTTCAATTGCCCCGTAAATCGCTGCAGCTGAAGAAATCCCAACAAGGAAGCCTTCTTTTCCACCAATTTCACGGCCAAGTGCTAGAGCATCATCTGACGTCACGCGGACGATACCATCATAGGCCTTTGTATCAAGTGTTTCAGGAATAAATCCAGCTGAAATGCCTTGAATTTTGTGAGGTCCTGGCTTTTCACCAGACAAGATAGCTGACTCGTCTGCCTCAACTGCATAAACTTGAATGTTTGGATTTGCTGCTTTAAGAGCGTGAGAAACACCTGAGATAGTTCCACCGGTGCCAACACCACCCACAAAAGCATCTAAACCATCAGAACCGAAAGCAGCCAGTATTTCAGCTCCTGTTGTTCTTTCGTGTACTTCTGGGTTAGCTGGATTATTAAATTGGAGTGGAAGGAAGCCGTCACGTTCAGCGGCGATTTCCTGAGCTTTGGCAATAGCCCCTTTCATTCCTTCGCTACCAGGAGTAAGGACGAGTTCAGCACCATAGGCTTGGATAATCTTACGTCGTTCCACACTCATCGTTTCAGGCATGACGATAACAACTTTATATCCTTTAGCAGCACCGACCCATGAAAGACCGATACCAGTGTTTCCACTCGTTGCTTCAACAATGGTAGCACCCGGTTTTAGAATACCATCTTGTTCCGCTTTTTCAATCATGCTAAGGGCAATGCGGTCTTTTACTGACGATCCAGGGTTAAAAGCTTCTAGTTTAACATAGACATCTGCAGCACCTTCTGGAACAATGTTGTTAAGTTTAACAATCGGTGTTTGTCCAATAAGTTCAGTGATATTGTTATAAATAGCCATAGATATACCTCTTTGTATAAGATGATACTAGTATAACGCGCTTAAGGCTATTTGTAAAATATAGAAATCCTATCAAAGTGATAGGATTTTTTTATATCAAAGGTCTAAGCCATTAATTTTTAATCGATTGTGATAAGCCAATTCTAATAAATAGGTGTAAAGCGGAAGGATGTCCGTTTTTTTAGGGAATTCAAATTTGTGGTAACTAAAATGCTCATTATGTGCTTTTAGAAAGACATTCTCTAAATAAGTGATCGTAATCTCACTATCATCTATACCTGCTCCTGCAGTCTCCATTTCAACGTTGACAATGTTCATCAAAAAGAGTGACTTAACAGATATCTTGCGACCAGTAGCGCCTTGCTTATCTGTAAAGATGATACGAATATTTGTAAAGATGATTGCGTCACGAATGAGCTTATATCCACTTTGGATCTCTTCATTCTCTAGTAGATATTGTCCATATTCTTTGATAAGGGTCTTTTTGTTTTCCTCGCTGAAGTTACCAGCAAGTCCTTGAATAAATTTTCCAAACGCCATGTATTTCTCCTTTGTTTACACTAAGTTTACAGGAACTTCAACTTCTCGTAAACCTTGATTTGTTAAAGTAACCTTTCCATTAAAAAACTCTACAAGAGCAGACTTGATATTTTCTTTCTCTTCCTTATCAACATAAATTATGGTATCGATTTGATCTGTAAAGTTTGTCTCGAGTTCCATGAGATGATGTTCTTTAAGGAAATTACCATACTCTTGGTATTGAGCGTAAGACATCTGAATGGCTATGCCAGCTTGCTCTTTGATTTCAATAATGCCAATTTCTTTGACAGCCAAGGCCACACTACCTGCATAGGCACGGATCAAACCGCCAGCACCTAGTTTGATGCCACCAAAGTAGCGTGTCACTACCACACAGAGATTGGTTAGATTATGATTTTCTAAGACACCCAGCATAGGGACTCCAGCAGTACCACTAGGTTCCCCATCATCACTCGTACGTTTGATTTCACTGCGTTCCCCTACAATAAAAGCAGAGCAGTTATGGGT
>NZ_KQ970238.1:14194-23021 GCF_001579025.1 Streptococcus oralis | reverse complement strand
GTGTTCTTTTTTGATGGTAGTGATGAAGTCACGAGCCTCTTCTTCGCTATAAACACGCTTGACATGACAGATAAATCGGGATTTTTTGATTTCTTCTTGGACCTGCCCATCCTCTTTAATTGTTCTAAATTCCATGATTCAATTGTACTAAAAAAATATCTAAAGTGCTAGATTTTTACGAATATTAAAGTATGAAAGTAAATCCAAATTACCTCGGTCGCTTGTTTACTGAGAAAGAATTAACTGAAGAAGAACGACAGGTAGCAGTGAGACTGCCAGCAATGAGAAAAGAGAAGGGGAAACTGTTTTGTCAACGTTGTAATAGTTTGATTCTAGAAGAATGGTATTTGCCTATTGGTGCCTACTATTGTAGGGAGTGTTTGCTGATGAAGCGAGTCAGGAGTGATCAAGCTTTGTACTATTTTCCGCAGGAAGATTTTCCTAAGCAAGATGTTCTCAAATGGCGTGGTCAGTTAACACCTTTTCAAGAAAAAGTGTCAGAGGGACTGCTTCAGGCGGTAGACAAGCAAGAGCCAACCTTGGTTCACGCTGTAACAGGAGCGGGAAAGACAGAGATGATTTATCAAGTTGTGGCTAAAGTGATTGATGAAGGTGGTGCAGTTTGTTTAGCCAGCCCTCGAATTGATGTGTGTTTGGAGCTGTATAAACGACTGCAGAATGACTTTGCTTGCGATATAGCGCTACTCCATGGCGAATCAGAGCCCTATTTTCGAACTCCCTTAGTAATTGCAACAACTCATCAGTTATTAAAATTTTATCATGCTTTTGATTTGTTGATAGTGGATGAGGTAGATGCCTTTCCTTATGTTGACAACACTATGCTTTACTATGCTGTAAAGAATAGTGTAAAGGAGGATGGATTGAGGATATTCCTTACAGCAACTTCTACAGATGAGTTAGATAGGAAGGTTCGCACAGGAGAATTAAAACGATTAAGCTTGCCGAGACGGTTTCATGGAAATCCTTTGATTATTCCTAAACCAGTCTGGTTATCGGATTTTAATCGCTGTTTAGAGAAAAGCCAGTTATCAACCAAGTTAAAGACCTATATTGAGAAACAGAGAAGAACAGGTTATCCTTTGCTGATTTTTGCATCAGAGATTAAAAAAGGCGAGAAACTAAAAGAAATCTTGAAGGAGCAGTACCCGAATGAGAATATCGGATTTGTGTCTTCTGTCACAGAAGACCGATTAGAGCAGGTGCAAGCTTTTCGAGATGGAGAACTAACAATACTGATCAGTACGACAATCTTGGAACGCGGGGTTACCTTCCCTTTTGTGGATGTTTTCGTAGTAGAAGCTAATCATCGACTCTTTACCAAGTCTAGCTTGATTCAGATTGGTGGTCGAGTTGGACGTAGTATGGACAGACCAACTGGTGAGTTGCTCTTCTTTCATGATGGGTTAAATGCTTCCATCAAGAAGGCAATCAAGGAAATCAAACAGATGAACAAGGAGGCGGGATTATGAACTGTTTACTATGTGGCCAGACTACAAAGAGTGAGCTGACTTTTAGCAGTCTCTTCCTTTTGAAGGATGACTGCAGTTATCTTTGTTCAGATTGTGCTTCTATTTTTGAGAAGATTGGTGAGAATTATTGCCCAAACTGTATGAAAACAGGCATGTCAACTAAGTGTCAAGATTGTAAACTTTGGTGTAAAGAAGGAATTCAGGTTGATCATAAGGCAATCTTTACCTATAATCAAGCTATGAAAGACTTTTTCAGTAGATATAAGTTTGATGGAGATTTTTTGCTTAGAAAAGTTTTTGCTTCCGTTCTTGCTGAGGAGTTGAAAAAGTATAGAGGTTATCAATTTGTGTTGATTCCCCTAAGTCCTGAAAGATTGCTTGAGAGGGGATTTAACCAGGTTGAAGGTTTGGTTGAGGCAGCAGGCTTTTCTTTTAAAGATATATTAGGAAAAAGAGAAGAGAGCGCTAGTTCTTCTAAAAGCCGTTTGGAAAGGTTAGCTACTGAAATTCCATTTTTTATTAAAGATGGAATCTCACTTCCTAAGAAGATTTTGCTGATTGATGACATCTATACAACAGGGGCAACTGTGAATCGTGTGAAACGACTTTTGGAAGAAGCAGGTGCTTTGGAAGTTAAAACTTTTTCCCTTGTAAGATGAGGAAAAAATTTGCAAAATGAAAATGAAAGCGTTATAATATAGTTAGAAAAACAAAAATGTTTAGAAAGAAGGTACTTATATGATTAAATATAGTATCCGTGGTGAAAACCTAGAAGTAACAGAAGCAATTCGTGATTATGTAGTTTCTAAACTCGAAAAGATCGAAAAGTATTTCCAACCTGAGCAGGAGTTGGATGCACGTGTGAACTTGAAAGTTTACCGTGAAAAAACAGCAAAGGTTGAAGTAACAATTCCGCTTGGATCTATCACTCTTCGTGCTGAAGATATTTCTCAAGATATGTATGGTTCTATCGATCTTGTAACAGATAAAATTGAACGTCAGATTCGTAAAAATAAAACTAAAATCGAACGTAAGAATAAAAATAAAGTTGCAACAAGTCAACTCTTTACAGATGCTCTAGTTGAAGATGCAAATGTTGTGCAACCAAAAGTCGTTCGTTCAAAACAAATTGATTTGAAGCCAATGGATTTAGAAGAAGCCCTTCTCCAAATGGATTTATTGGGACATGATTTCTTTATCTATGTAGATGTGGAAGATCAAACAACTAATGTTTTGTATCGCCGTGAAGATGGTGAAGTTGGTTTGTTAGAAGTAAAAGAATCATAAAATAGAATTTTTAAAGTGGTTTACACCAGTGTAAACCACTTTTGTATTGCATTATTATAAAAGGTATAAATGGGGACAGTTATGAAAGACGTGGTGATTGTTTCAGCAGTGCGAACTCCAATAGGCTCCTTTGGAGGAAGTTTGAAGAATGTTTCAGCTGTTGATTTGGGAGCGTTGGTTATTAAGAGTGCTTTGGAAAAAGCCAATGTCAAACCAGAGCTAGTAGACGAAGTGATTATGGGGAATGTCCTAGGCGCAGGTTTAGGTCAAAACGTAGCTCGTCAAATGAGCGTTCATGCAGGACTCCCTGAATTTACACCAGCCTATACCATCAATAAGGTTTGTGGTTCTGGTTTGAAGGCAGTGCAGTTGGCTGCTCAAGCGATACGATGTGGCGATGCAGATATTATCGTAGCTGGTGGTGCAGAAAACATGAGTCAGGCGCCATACGTTTTGCCAAGTTTCCGTTGGGGTGGTCGTATGGGCGATTCGAAAGTTGTTGATACCATGCTCAAGGATGGTTTGTCTGATGCTTTTAACGAATACCATATGGGGATTACAGCTGAGAATGTGGCTGAAAAATATGGCATCAGTCGAGAAGAGCAAGATGCCCTTGCTTTAGAGTCACAAAAACGTGCAGTGGCGGCTATAGAATCTGGCCGCTTTAAAGAAGAGATTATTCCGGTGGTCATTCCTCAACGCAAAGGCGATCCTATCGTTTTCGATACAGATGAATATCCTAGAAAAGATGCTAGCTTAGAGAGTTTGTCTAAGCTAGATCCTGTTTTCAAAAAAGACGGTTCTGTCACAGCGGGAAATGCTTCCGGTATCAATGACGGGGCAGCGGCTGTCTTGGTCATGAGTGCTGAAAAAGCTGAAGAATTAGGACTCTCAGTGATTGCTCGCATTCGTTCGTATGCAAGTGCAGGTTTGGACCCTAAGATGATGGGATGTGGGCCGATTTATGCGACTCGCAAGGCTCTTGAAAAAGGTAATTTGACAGTTGATGATTTTGACTTGATCGAGTCAAATGAAGCCTTTGCTGCTCAGGCTTGTGCGGTAGGGAAAACACTTGGTTTCAATACTGATATTGTCAATGTCAATGGTGGCGCCATTGCTCTTGGTCACCCAATTGGGGCTTCCGGTTGCCGTATCCTAGTAACGCTGGTACATGAGATGATGAAACGTGATGCTAAAACTGGTTTAGCTACTCTCTGTATCGGAGGAGGGATGGGAACAGCCCTCATCGTTGAACGTTAGGTGTTAGTGATCTGAACACGTGGGTAGGAGGGTGATGATTCCCTCCTCTTTTTGTGTCTGAGGTTAGAGAAATGAAGGGCTTGCATCTTTTAAAAGGTCGCTTTTTAAGGGTTTTTGTGATATAATAATGCGCAAGAGGTTTAGAATGAAAAAAAATAATTTAATCCCGTTTTCTGCGGTCTTGCTAGGACTTGCAACTTTCGGAATCTTAACTTTGCTGATTATTTTTTCACATAATCTTGCTGTAACAATCAGTGTCTTGTTTTTATTTGTACTTCTTTATCTGCTTTTATTTGTCTGGCAAAAAAAACAGTATGAAAAGAGCGAAATTGAACAAATCCAATACGTAAATCATCAAGCTGAAGATAGTTTAAACACGCTGCTCGAACAAATGCCGGTTGGTGTTCTGAAATTAGACCTATCTACTGGCGAAGTGGAATGGTTTAATCCCTATGCTGAGCTAATTTTGACTACTGAAGAAGGCGAAATTGATGTTGAGTTAATTCAAACCATCATCAAGGCTTCTGTTGGGAATCCAGGTTCGTATGCTACCTTGGGCGAAACACGATATGCTGTTCATATGGACAAGGTTTCGGGTGTTTTGTATTTCTTTGATGTTTCTGGGGAATATGAAGCAACTGTTGAATTGGTAACTAGCCGTCCAGTCATTGGAGTCATCTCGGTAGATAACTATGATGATTTGGAGGATGCGACGTCTGACTCTGATATCAGCCATATCAATAGCTTTGTAGCTAATTTTGTTTCAGAATTTGCTAGTAAGTATGCTATGTTTTCTCGCCGTGTGGGGATGGATCGTTTTTATGTATTCACAGATTACACGGTACTAGAGGAATTGATGAATGATAAATTCTCTGTTATTGATACTTTCCGAGAAAAATCAAAGCAGAGGCAGCTAGCCCTAACCTTAAGTATGGGATTTTCTTATGGTGATGGAAATCATGAAGAGATAGGGAAAATTGCCTTGCTCAACTTGAACTTAGCAGAAGTTCGCGGTGGTGACCAGGTGGTGGTCAAGGAAAATAACGAAACCAAGAATCCAGTCTACTTCGGTGGAGGAACTGCTGCATCTATCAAACGTACTCGTACACGTACGAGAGCTATGATGACAGCCATTTCTGATAAGATTCGAAGTGTTGACCAAGTTTTTGTAGTCGGTCATAAAAATCTAGATATGGATGCTTTGGGCTCTGCTGTCGGTATCCAGTTGTTTGCAAGTAATATTATTGAGAACAGTTATGCTGTCTATGATGCAGACCAGATGTCAGCAGATATTGAACGTGCTATTCAGTTCTTGAAGAAGGAAGATGTCACGAAACTTTTATCTCTTACAGATGCGATGAAGTTAGTTACAAACCGTTCATTATTGATTCTGGTGGATCATTCCAAGACAGCTTTGACCTTGTCAAAAGATTTTTATGATTTGTTCACTCAAACTATTGTTATTGACCATCATAGACGTGATCAGGATTTCCCAGAGAATGCAGTCATCACCTATATTGAAAGTGGAGCAAGTAGTGCCAGTGAGTTGGTCACAGAGTTGATTCAGTTCCAAAATTCTAAGAAAAATCGTTTGAGTCGTATGCAGGCCAGTGTTTTGATGGCTGGTATGATGCTGGATACCAAGAATTTCACATCTCGCGTGACGAGCCGAACCTTTGATGTGGCGAGCTATCTAAGAACACGGGGAAGCGATAGTATTGCTATCCAGGAGATTGCTGCGACAGATTTTGAAGAATACCGTGAGGTAAATGAACTCATTTTACAAGGTCGTAAGTTAGGTTCAGATATCTTGATTGCCCAAGCTAAGGACTCAAGGACTTATGACACAGTTGTTATCAGTAAGGCTGCTGATGCTATGTTGGCTATGTCAGGTATTGAGGCTAGTTTCGTTCTGGCAAAAAATACACAAGGATTTATCTCTATCTCGGCTCGAAGTCGTAGTAAAATCAATGTGCAACGCATTATGGAAGAGTTGGGTGGCGGTGGTCACTTTAATCTAGCTGCCGCGCAAATCGAGAATATGAGTCTAACAGAAGCAGGAGAAAAATTGACTCAACTAATCTTGGAAGAACTAAAGGAAAAGGAGAAAGAAGAATGAAAGTAATCTTTTTAGCAGATGTTAAAGGAAAAGGGAAGAAAGGCGAAATTAAGGAAGTACCAACTGGCTACGCTCAAAACTTCCTGATTAAAAAGAATTTGGCCAAGGAAGCGACTGCTCAAGCAGTGGGTGAGTTGCGTGGAAAACAAAAATCTGAAGAAAAGGCTCATGCAGAGATGATTGCTGAAGCAAAAGCCATCAAGGCTAAGCTTGAAGCTGAAGAAACAGTTGTAGAGTTTGTTGAAAAGGTTGGACCAGATGGCCGTACATTTGGTTCCATCACTAACAAGAAAATTGCAGAAGAATTGCAAAAGCAGTTTGGTATTAAGATTGATAAACGCAATATTCAAGTGCAAGCACCAATTCGAGCAGTAGGTTTGATTGATGTACCAGTGAAGATCTATCAAGATGTTACAAGTGTCATCAATCTTCGTGTAAAAGAAGGTTAAGTTTACAACTTCTTGACAAGATTGTAAAAGGAAGGAAAGTCGGATGGCAGAAGTAGAGGAACTGCGAGTTCAACCTCAGGATATTTTGGCAGAACAATCTGTTCTGGGGGCTATTTTTATAGATGAGAGTAAGCTCGTTTTTGTCCGAGAATACATTGATTCTCGTGACTTCTTTAAGTATGCTCATCGGTTGATTTTCCAAGCGATGGTGGACTTGTCGGATCGTGGAGAAGCGATTGATGCGACAACAGTTCGGACGATTTTGGATAGCCAAGGCGATCTGCAAAATATTGGTGGATTGTCCTATCTTGTTGAAATTGTCAACTCTGTACCAACTTCAGCCAATGCGGAGTATTATGCTAAAATTGTTGCCGAAAAGGCTATGCTACGTCGCTTGATTTCCAAGTTGACAGAGTCTGTCAACCAAGCCTATGAAGCTTCTAAGCCTGCAGATGAAATCATCGCTCAAGCAGAAAAGGGACTCATTGATGTCAGTGAAAACGCCAATCGCAGTGGTTTCAAGAACATCCGAGATATTTTAAATATCAACTTTGGGAACCTAGAAGTTCGGTCACAACAAACAACGGATATCACGGGTATTGCAACGGGTTACCGTGATTTAGACCATATGACGACAGGTCTCCATGAGGAAGAACTAATTATCCTAGCTGCTCGTCCAGCGGTTGGTAAGACAGCCTTTGCTTTGAACATTGCGCAGAACATTGGGACTAAGTTGGACAAGACGGTTGCTATCTTTTCGCTGGAAATGGGTGCGGAAAGTCTAGTAGACCGTATGTTGGCGGCCGAAGGTTTGGTGGAGTCCCATTCTATCCGTACGGGTCAATTGACTGATGAGGAGTGGCAAAAGTATACCATTGCTCAAGGGAATCTAGCCAACGCGAGTATCTATATCGATGATACACCAGGGATTCGGATCACGGAAATTCGTTCGCGCTCACGCAAACTAGCTCAAGAAACAGGCAATCTAGGCTTGATTTTGATCGACTACCTACAGCTTATCACAGGAACTGGTCGTGAGAACCGCCAACAAGAAGTCTCTGAAATTTCTCGTCAGTTAAAAATCCTAGCTAAAGAGCTAAAGGTTCCAGTCATTGCTCTTAGTCAGTTATCTCGTGGAGTGGAACAGCGTCAGGATAAGAGACCAGTCTTGTCTGATATTCGTGAATCGGGTTCTATCGAGCAGGATGCGGATATCGTAGCCTTTCTATACCGTGACGACTACTACGATCGTGCTGGTGAAGAAGAGGAAGGAATTCCAAATAACAAGGTTGAGGTTATCATCGAGAAAAACCGTAGTGGAGCTCGTGGAACGGTGGAATTGATTTTCCAAAAAGAATACAATAAATTTTCAAGTATCTCAAAGAGGGAGGCATAAGATGTCAGATGCATTTACAGATGTAGCCAAGATGAAAAAAATCAAAGAAGAAATCAAGGCACATGAGGGACAAGTCGTTGAAATGACTTTGGAGAATGGCCGTAAGCGCCAAAAAAATAGATTGGGTAAGCTAATTGAGGTTTATCCATCTCTATTTATCGTTGAATTTGGGGATGTTGAAGGAGACAAACAAGCCAATGTCTACGTTGAATCCTTCACCTACTCAGATATCTTGACAGAAAAGAACTTGATTCGCTATCTAGACTAAGAATCCTAAAATGAAGTGAGCTTTGCTCACTTTTTTCTTTTTCTCCCGAATAGTATAAACGAGGGTAACCTCGGAAATTTATATTATTAAGGAGAATGAATGACGTTTTTTAAATCAGGAGTTAAGAAGAGTAGATGTACTCAGTTGAGTGTAGGGCTGGCTACTTTGTTTGTTACAAGTACCTTTTTGTTTGGTGGAGAATCGGTTCAAGCTGATAGTGTAGCGCGTGGAGATGACTATCCGCTTCACTACAAAAATGGTAGTGTTGAAATCGATCAGTGGCGGATGTATTCTCGCCAGTGTACCTCTTTTGCGGCCTTTCGTTTGAGTAGTGTAAATGGCTTTGAGATTCCTCCTGCCTATGGAAATGCAAATGAATGGGGACATCGTGCAAGGCGAGAAGGCTACCGTGTGGATACTAAGCCAGAAGTTGGGGCTATTGCTTGGTCGACAGAAGGTTATTATGGGCACGTGGCCTGGGTATCAAATGTGTCGGGGGATACGATTGAAATCGAAGAGTATAACTATGGGGTTCGGGAAAAGTATAACCGTCGAAAG
>NZ_KQ970238.1:1793-14109 GCF_001579025.1 Streptococcus oralis | reverse complement strand
AAGGCTAGTTCGATGACAGGTTTTATTCATTTCAGGGATTTATCTGCTAGCCATAGTGAGGGTGAGAATGTTCGTAGCCCAGAACTTCCGTCTAGTGGGACAATAGTATTCACGGGGAAATCGCCTATTATGGACCAACCGTCAAGTACAGGACAGGTTATTGACTACTATTATGCTGGTGAGAGTGTGAGTTATGACCGGGTTATCGAAAAGGATGGATATAAGTGGCTCGGTTATTTGTCTTATAGCGGTTCTAGAAGATATGTGCAGTATGCAGAGCTAAGCAATACAGAAAAAGGCTGGAAAAAAGAAGGAGGGAGTTGGTATTACAGAGAGAATGGTAAACTAGCGACTGGATGGAAAAAGGTTAACGGCAATTGGTATCATTTAAAAGAAAATGGGGCCATGTCAACTGGCTGGATTAAGGAGGGCTCTTACTGGTATTACCTGAAGGCTTCGGGTGAGATGCAGACGGGCTGGCTTAAAGATAAGGGAACTTGGTATTACTTAGAGGAATCTGGCAGGATGAAAGCTAGTCAATGGTTCCAAGTTTCGAGGAAACATTACTATGTTGATGCTTCGGGAGCCTTAGCTGTTAATACGATTATTGATGGCTATAGACTCAACAGTGATGGGGCAAGAATAGGAAGTGTCTCTTAAACATCATACAGGCTTTCTTCTTGTTTATAAAATTTTAAAAGCTATAAAAAACTAGTTGACGTTCGTTAAGGAATATAATATAATAACATCGAAAACTAAAAAGGGGCATCATCTAATGGACAAGAAGAAAGTTATTTTAACAAGTTTAGCAAGTGCAGCTGTATTGGGTGCTAGTGTACTCGTTTCACAGCCTTCAGTAGTTAAGGCAAATGAAGGGAAAGCAGAAGAGCAGGCAGTTGCTCCTGCACAACCACAAGCTGGAACAGAAGGGGAGAGCAGTGCTCAAACTGAAAAGGGATCAGATAACGCTAGTCCAGCTAATCCTGGTGCGACAAATCCAGCTAAGATGACCAAAGAAGAGTTGATGAAGGCTTTGGATGAACTTGAGGAACAGGCTATTAGTGATATTGAGGATAAGGAAGCAATTGAGGACAAAGAGGCTGCAACTGAAGCTGTGAAGGAATATATCGGTAAGATGTATATTTCAGACACTCTTGAGTCTGGAGAGCTCAGCCTAGATAATATCATCGCTGAATTGCCAGAAGGTGCAGAAGATAAGGCTGTGGTAACAGGTCCTGAAGTTCAAACTAATAAAAAATTATCTACTGAGGAGAAGGCTCTACTAGACCAGGCTGAAAAAGATGCCAAAGAACAAGTGTCTCAAGCGACGGATGCTCTAGTTCAAGCCCTAGAATCTCTTGAAAATGCTGTAATTGAAGATATTAAAAAAGACGCTTCAATCACCGATAAAGAAACGGCCATCAAAGAAGCCAAAGAAGAGATCGGTAAAGAAGACCTTTTGAAGGCTATCGCAGATGAGGATTTGGAGATTGGTGATGTTATTGTAGACTGGCCAGCAGATACGAGCGAGCACAAAACAGTAGTTGAACCTGTATCAGAATTCACAGATGAAGACCAAGCTAAGTTAGACGAAGCTGATAAAGAGGCTCAGGTTGATGCAGCTAAAGTTCGCTCAGATTTAATCGCTACCCTAGAAAAAATTGAAAGAGAGACAATCGACGACATCAACAAAGATGCCACTATCACTGATAAGGAAGCAGCAATCAAGGCGGCTAAAGAAGTGATTGGCAAGGACGCTATCTTGAAAGCCATCGAAGAGGGTGAGCTAGACGCCTCAGACTTGTTAGCAGACTTCTTGGCAGAGGATAGTGATCAGGTAAGCCCAGCTGAATCGAAGACTCAATCACAGCTTTCAAGCCAAGACCAAGCTAAACTGGCTACAGCGGACAAGGAAGCAGCTGAGGAAGCCAAGAAAGAGGAAGAAGCTAAGCAAGCTGCGGAAGACAAAGCTCACAGCGAATTACTTTCAACTCTTGAAGGCATCGAAAAATCAACCATCGATGATATCAACAAGGATGCCACTATCACTGATAAGGAAGCAGCCATCAAGGCAGCTAAAGAAGTGATTGGCAAGGATGCTATCTTGAAAGCTATCGAAGATGGAGATATCGAAGCGTCCGACTTACTGGCAGATTTCTTGGCAGAAGACAGCGATCAGGTAACACGAGCCGAAGCAAAAACTCAATCTCAACTTTCAAGCCAAGACCAATCTAAACTCGCTACAGCCGACAAGGAAGCAGCGGAAGAAGCAGCAAAAGTTCGAACAGAATTGCTTTCAACGCTTGAAGGTATTGAAAAATCGACCATCGACGACATCAACAAAGACGCCTCTATTACCGATAAGGAAGCTGCTATCAAAGCAGCTAAAGAAGTGATTGGCAAGGATGCTATCTTGAAAGCCATCGAAGAGGGTGAGCTAGACGCCTCAGACTTGTTGGCAGATTTCTTGGCAGAAGACAGTGATCAGGTGACACTGGCCGAAGCGCTGAGTCAAGAAGATTTCTCAAGCCAAGACCAAGCCAAACTTGCTGCAGCAGATAAGGAAGCGGCGGAAGAAGCAGCAAAAGTTCGAACAGAATTGCTTTCAACTCTTGAAGGTATCGAAAAATCCACTATTGACGACATCAACAAAGACGCCTCTATTACCGATAAGGAAGCTGCTATCGAAGCAGCTAAAGAAGTGATTGGCAAGGATGCTATCTTGAAAGCCATCGAAGAGGGTAAGCTAGACGCCTCAGACTTGTTAGCAGACTTCTTGGCAGAGGATAGCGATCAGGTAAGCCCAGCTGAAGCGAAGACTCAATCACAGCTTTCAAGCCAAGATCAAGCTAAATTGGCTGCAGCTGACAAGGAAGCGGCGGAAGAAGCAGCAAAAGTTCGAACAGAATTGCTTTCAACTCTTGAAGGTATCGAAAAATCAACCATTGACGACATCAACAAAGACGCCTCTATTACCGATAAGGAAGCTGCTATCAAAGCAGCTAAAGAAGTGATTGGCAAGGATGCTATCTTGAAAGCCATCGAAGAGGGTGAGCTAGACGCCTCAGACTTGTTAGCAGACTTCTTGGCAGAGGATAGCGATCAGGTAAGTCCAGCTGAAGCGAAAACTCAATCTCAACTTTCTGGTCAAGATCAAGCTAAACTGGCTGCAGCGGACAAGGAAGCGGCGGAAGAAGCAGCAAAATTTCGCTCAGATTTAATCGCTACCTTAGAAAAAATTGAAAAAGAGACAATCGACGACATCAACAAAGATGCTACTATCACTGATAAGGAAGCAGCGATCAAAGCAGCTAAAGAAGTGATTGGCAAGGATGCTATTTTGAAAGCCATTGAAGATGGAGATATTGAAGCGTCCGACTTGTTGGCAGATTTCTTGGCAGAAGACAGTGAACAAGCAACACCGGCCGAAGCGAAGAGCCAAGAGGATTTCTCAAGCCAAGACCAAGCCAAGCTAACTGCAGCAGACAAGGAAGCGGCGGAAGAAGCAGCTAAAGTTCGCTCAGATTTAATCGCTACCCTAGAAAAAATTGAAAGAGAGACAATCGACGACATCAACAAAGATGCCACTATCACTGATAAGGAAGCAGCGATCAAAGCAGCTAAAGAAGTGATTGGTAAGGATGCTATCTTGAAAGCCATTGAAGATGGAGATATTGAAGCGTCCGACTTGTTGGCAGATTTCTTGGCCGAAGACAGTGAACAAGTAACACCGGCCGAAGCGATGAGCCAAGAAGATTTCTCAAGCCAAGACCAAGCAAAACTCGCCGCAGCAGACAAGGAAGCAGCAGAAGAAAATAGTAATGCGAAAAAACTTGAGCTAAGTAAATTAGAAGAGCAAGTTGCTAAGATTAAAGCGCAATTATCAAGTTTACAAGTTTCTGGTGACAAGAATAGTCAAGTCAAAGACTTGCAACAAGCTTTAGCAGACTATGAGGATGCCATTAAGACTCTAAGTAGTGTCATGTCAGCTGTTCTTGAAATTGAAGACTTTAAAGGTGGAGTGAACGCAGTGGAAGCTGCGACTGCAGAATTGCCAGAATACAAGCAAGGTGTAAACGCGGTAGAAGCTGCTGTAAATGAACTCCCAGCCTATGGCGAAAGTGGCGCTCCAGCCGTAGCGAATGTTCCAGCTTATGGAGAAAGTGGTTCCCCAGCCGTAGCGAATGTTCCAGTTTATGGAGAAAGCGGTGCTCCGGCAGTAGCGAGTGTTCCAGCCTATGCAGAAAGCGGTGCTCCAGCCGTAGCGAATGTCCCAGTTTATGGAGAAAACGGTGCTCCAGCAGTAGCGAATGTTCCAGTTTATGGAGAAAGCGGTGCTCCGGCAGTAGCGAATGTTCCAGTTTATGGAGAAAGTGGTGCCCCAGCAGTAGCCAATATTCCAGCCTACGCTGAAAAGATTGAACCAGCAGTAAACGAAGTTCCAGAATATACTGGCAGTGTAGCTCCTTTGGCTACAAATCCTACTCTCGGAACGAAACAAGATCGTACCTACAAAGCGTCTGCAGCAACGGATGAACAACTCCTTCCAAATACAGGAAGCCAAGATACTTCAGCAGTTGCATCGCTAGGATTTATTGGTCTCCTTCTTGGTTTGCTACCATTTGCAAAGAGAAAATTGAATAAATAAATCGCATGAAATCAATAAAAGAAAAGGTTTTGAATAGTCCTTTTCTTTTTTATGGTGAAATAGGGACAAGTCCACGTTTTTCAGCTCTTTCCGATGGTATTTTTCCTTGCTTTCCTTTATAATGGGTGTATGGACAAGAAAAAATTATTATTAATTGATGGATCTTCAGTTGCTTTTCGAGCTTTTTTTGCGCTCTATCAGCAGTTGGATCGTTTTAAAAATGCTAATGGCCTTCATACCAATGCAATCTATGGCTTTCAACTCATGTTGAATCATGTCTTAGAGCGGGTTGAGCCCAGTCATGTTTTGGTAGCCTTTGATGCAGGTAAGACGACTTTCCGAACAGAGATGTATGCAGACTACAAGGGTGGCCGTGCTAAAACTCCAGATGAGTTTCGTGAGCAATTTCCCTTCATTCGTGAGTTGTTAGACTACCTTGGGATTCGCCATTATGAGTTGGCCCAGTATGAAGCCGATGATATCATCGGGACTCTAGGCCGTTTGGCTGAGAAGGATTCCTTCGATGTGACAATTGTTAGCGGAGATAAGGATTTGATCCAGTTGACGGATGAGCATACGGTGGTCGAGATTTCCAAGAAAGGTGTGGCTGAGTTTGAGGCCTTTACACCAGACTATCTCATGGAAAAAATGGGCCTCACACCAGCTCAGTTTATTGATCTTAAGGCTCTTATGGGGGATAAGTCTGATAATATCCCTGGCGTCACGAAAATCGGTGAAAAGACGGGTATCAAGCTCTTGCTGGAACATGGTTCGCTTGAGGGTATTTATGAAAATATCGATGGGATGAAGGCTTCTAAGATGAAGGAAAATCTCATCAATGACAAGGAACAAGCCTTTTTGTCTAAAACCTTGGCGACCATTGAAACTCAGGCACCGATTAAGATTGGCCTTGATGATTTGGTCTATAATGGCCCAGATGTGGAAAATCTTGGGAAATTCTACGATGAGATGGGTTTCAAACAGCTTAAGCAAGCTTTGAATGTTTCGTCAACGGATGCGCCTGAAAGTTTGGATTTCACTATCGTTGACCAAGTCAGTCAAGACATGCTGAGCGCAGACTCTATCTTCCACTTTGAACTCTTTGGGGAAAACTACCATACAGATGACTTGGTTGGTTTTGCCTGGTCTTGTGAGGATAAACTTTACGCTACAGACAAACTTGAGCTCTTGCAGGAGCCGATTCTCAAGAATTTTCTAGAAAAAACACCTCTGAAAGTGTATGACTTTAAGAAAGCGAAGGTTCTTTTAAATCGCTTGGGCTTGAACCTGCAGGCCCCTGCTTTTGACAGTCGTTTGGCAAAATACTTACTCTCAACAGTCGAGAACAATGAAATCTCAACTATTGCGAGTCTCTATGGCCAGACTTATCTGACTGATGATGAGACTTTCTACGGTAAGGGGGTCAAGAAAGCCATCCCTGAGAGAGAGAAATTCTTGGAGCATTTGGCTCGCAAGGTTGCTGTATTGGTTGAGACTGAGCCTGTTTTACTTGAAAAACTCAGTGAACATGGACAGTTAGACCTTCTCTATGACATGGAGCAACCTCTGGCTTTTGTCCTTGCTAAGATGGAAATTGCTGGGATCAAGGTCAAAAAAGAAACCCTACTTGAAATGCAGGCTGAAAATGAGGTCGTCATTGAGCAACTCACTCAAGAGATTTACGAACTGGCTGGTGAGGAGTTTAATATCAACTCCCCTAAGCAGTTAGGCGTCCTTCTCTTTGAAAAGCTTGGTCTGCCTCTAGAATACACCAAGAAAACCAAGACAGGTTACTCGACAGCCGTGGATGTGCTAGAGCGACTGGCTCCTATTGCTCCGATTGTTAAGAAAATCCTCGATTACCGTCAAATTGCTAAGATTCAGTCTACCTATGTGATTGGTTTGCAAGACTGGATTTTGGATGATGGCAAGATCCACACCCGCTATGTGCAGGATTTGACTCAGACTGGGCGTCTGTCTAGTGTAGATCCAAACTTGCAAAATATTCCTGTGCGTTTGGAACAAGGCCGTCTCATTCGTAAGGCTTTCGTACCTGAATGGGAGGATAGTGTTCTTCTTAGCTCGGACTATTCACAGATTGAGTTGCGCGTCTTGGCACATATCTCTAAAGATGAGCACTTGATTAAGGCCTTTCAAGAGGGAGCAGATATCCATACCTCGACGGCCATGCGGGTTTTTGGAATTGAACGTCCTAAAGATGTGACTCCAAACGACCGTCGTAATGCCAAGGCGGTAAACTTTGGAGTGGTTTACGGGATTTCGGACTTTGGTTTGTCTAATAATCTGGGCATCAGCCGTAAGGAAGCAAAAGCCTACATTGATACCTATTTTGAACGCTTCCCAGGTATTAAAAACTACATGGATGAGGTGGTTCGTGAGGCGCGTGATAAGGGATATGTAGAGACTCTCTTCAAGCGTCGTCGTGAGTTACCAGATATCAATTCGCGCAACTTTAACATTCGTGGTTTTGCAGAGCGGACTGCCATCAACTCTCCTATCCAGGGTTCAGCAGCAGATATTCTTAAGATTGCTATGATCCAGCTAGACAAAGCTCTAGTTGAAGGTGGCTATCAGACCAAGATGCTCTTGCAAGTGCACGATGAAATTGTCCTCGAGGTTCCGAAATCAGAACTAGCAGCTGTCAAAGCTCTAGTGAAACAAACCATGGAAGAAGCCATCCAACTCAGTGTTCCCCTCATTGCTGATGAGAATGAAGGAGTAACCTGGTACGAGGCTAAATAAGAAAGCTATGATAGAGTTTGAAGCGCGTGCCTTCAAGCTCTTTTTCATGATTTTCTGTAAGCAGTTTCCTTGACTTTTCCTAGTATTTGCGTTACTATATGTCCATATAAGATATGGGAGTCTGTGTACAGTCTGAGAGGAAGTGTTAAACTTCGACCGCACCTGATCTGGGTAATGCCAGCGTAGGGAACGATACTTAGCCGAATTCTGCACCTTTTCCATATATGATATGGCAAAGGTTTTTCTTTTTGTTCAAAAGGAAAGCCGAGAAGAGGAGGTTTTTATGAAAGCAAGCATTGCCTTGCAAGTCTTGCCCCTATCACAGGGGATTGATCGAATTGCTATTATCGATCAGGTTATTACCTATCTGCAAGCTCAGTCCGTGACCATGGTAGTGACACCCTTTGAAACGGTCTTGGAAGGGGAGTTTGATGAGCTCATGCGTATTCTCAAAGAAGCGTTGGAAGTGGCAGGGCGGGAAGCAGATAATGTCTTTGCCAATGTCAAAATAAATGTAGGAGAAATTTTAAGTATTGATGAGAAACTTGAAAAGTATACTGAGACGACACATTAGTCTATTGGGTTTTCTAGGAGTCTTGTCAATCTGGCAGTTAGCGGGAATATTCAAACTTTTACCCAAGTTTATCCTGCCAACCCCTTTTGAAATTCTCCAGGCCTTTGTTCGTGACAGAGAATTTCTCTGGCACCATAGCTGGGCGACCTTGAGAGTGGCTTTACTCGGACTAGTCTTAGGAGTCTTGATTGCCTGTATCATGGCTGTGCTTATGGACAGTCTAACTTGGCTCAATGATCTTATCTACCCTATGATGGTGGTTGTCCAGACCATTCCGACCATTGCTATAGCTCCTATCCTGGTCTTGTGGCTAGGCTATGGAATTTTGCCCAAGATTGTCTTGATAATCCTGACGACAACCTTCCCTATCATCGTCAGTATTTTGGATGGATTTAGGCACTGTGACAAGGATATGCTGACCTTGTTTAGTCTGATGCGTGCAAATCCTTGGCAAATCCTGTGGCATTTTAAAATCCCGGTCAGTCTACCTTACTTTTATGCAGGTCTGAGGGTTAGTGTCTCCTACGCCTTTATCACAACAGTGGTATCTGAGTGGTTGGGAGGTTTTGAAGGACTTGGTGTTTATATGATTCAGTCCAAAAAACTGTTTCAGTATGATACCATGTTTGCCATTATTATTCTGGTGTCGATTATCAGCCTTTTGGGTATGAAGTTGGTTGATATTAGTGAAAAATATGTGATTAAATGGAAACGTTCATAGGACAAGAACGTTTGAGAAAAAGAAAAGAGGAAATGAAAATGATGAAAACATGGAAAGTGTTTTTAACGCTTGTGACAGCTCTTGTAGCTGTCGTGCTGGTGGCTTGTGGTCAAGGGACTGCTTCTAAGGACAATAAAGAAGCAGAACTCAAGAAGATTGACTTTATCCTAGACTGGACGCCAAATACTAACCACACAGGGCTATATGTTGCCAAGGAAAAAGGTTATTTTAAAGAAGCTGGAGTGGATGTTGATTTGAAATTGCCACCTGAAGAAAGCTCATCTGACTTGGTGATCAATGGCAAGGCGCCATTTGCTATCTATTTCCAAGACTACATGGCTAAAAAATTGGAAAAAGGAGCAGGAATTACTGCCGTTGCAGCTATCGTAGAGCACAATACATCAGGGATCATCTCACGTAAATCTGACAATGTCACCAGTCCAAAAGACTTGGTTGGTAAGAAATACGGAACTTGGAATGACCTAACGGAACTTGCTATGTTGAAAACCTTGGTAGAATCACAAGGCGGAGACTTTGAGAAGGTCGAAAAAGTACCAAACAACGACTCAAACTCGATTACACCGATTGCCAATGGCGTCTTTGACACCGCTTGGATTTACTACGGTTGGGATGGTATCCTTGCCAAATCGCAAGGCGTAGACGCTAATTTCATGTACTTGAAAGACTATGTCAAGGAGTTTGATTACTACTCACCAGTTATCATCGCAAACAACGACTATCTAAAAGACAACAAGGAAGAAGCTCGTAAAGTCATCCAAGCCATCAAAAAAGGCTACCAATATGCTATGGAACACCCAGAAGAAGCTGCAGATATCTTGATTAAGAATGCGCCTGAACTCAAGGAAAAACGTGACTTTGTCATCGAATCTCAAAAATACTTGTCAAAAGAATACGCAAGCGACAAGGAAAAATGGGGACAATTTGATGCTGCTCGCTGGAATGCCTTCTACAAATGGGATAAAGAAAATGGTATCCTTAAAGAAGATTTGACAGACAAAGGCTTCACTAACGAATTTGTAAAATAATGACAGAAATTAGACTTGAACATGTAAGTTATGCCTATGGCGATGAAAAGATTTTAGAGGACATCAACCTGCAGGTGACGTCAGGTGAAGTAGTTTCTATCCTGGGACCTAGTGGTGTTGGAAAAACCACTCTCTTTAACCTAATCGCTGGGATTTTAGAAGTTCAGTCAGGGCGAATTGTCCTTGATGGCGAGGAGAATCCCAAGGGGCGCGTGAGTTATATGTTGCAAAAGGATCTCCTCTTGGAGCATAAGACAGTCCTTGGCAATATTATCCTGCCCCTCTTGATTCAAAAGGTTGATAAGACAGAAGCTATTGCCCGAGCGGACGAAATCCTTGCGACCTTCCAGCTGACAGCCGTACGGGATAAGTATCCTCATGAGCTCAGTGGTGGGATGCGTCAGCGTGTGGCCTTGCTTCGGACCTACCTTTTCGGGCACAAGCTCTTTCTCTTGGATGAGGCCTTTAGTGCCTTGGATGAAATGACTAAGATGGAGCTCCATGCTTGGTATCTGGAGATTCACAAGCAGTTGCAACTGACGACCCTCATCATCACGCATAGTATCGAGGAAGCCCTCAATCTCAGTGACCGCACCTACATCTTGAAAAATCGTCCTGGGCAAATTGTTTCAGAAATTAAACTAGATTGGTCTGAAGACGAGGACAAGGAAGTCCAAAAAATTGCCTACAAACGGCAAATATTAGCAGAATTGGGATTAAATACGTAGCTTTTTTGGGAAATTTGTATATATTAAATACAAGCGAAATCCTTGCTTGGATTTAATTGTTTCAAAGCTTATGTGGACGCCCGATTGACTGACTTATCCATCCATATGATAAGTTAATATAAAAATCGAATCATTTCAGTTGACATTATGTAAATTTTCTGTATAATATAATTGAACCATTATAGACAATAAGGAGGATAATGTGGTGACGAAGAGAAATAAAAAACTCTTTCATGGCTTGATGGCCTTGTTACTAGTAGTGTCGGTCTTTGTACCTTTGCTAAGATTGAATAGCATTGTTAGTGCTGCCGAAAAAACTGAATCAGAGTACACTTTGACTACAGAACCGACGATTAATACGAACCGATTAGTCGATCATGCCAAATATGGTGAAGGTAAGTTCTATCTTAAAACAACTTACGCATTCCCAGATAATGTAACTCTGAAAAACGGTGATTTCATGGTTTATCACGTTCCAAATGAGTTTAAAATCGAAGTAGATTCTACTACAGATTTAAAAGCTCCGAACGGTGAAACGATTGCAACACTGACAACAGAGAAGGCAACGAATACTGCTAAGATTACAGTAACAAACGAAGAGTACTTTAAGAAGTTTAATGAGAACAAGCAAATTGTTGCATCATTTACTGTAGTGTGGGCAGACCATGTTGAAAAAAATAAGGAATATGAAATCAACATTCCTGGTGCAGGAGTTTATCATTTGACTCGTATCGTTCCAGACGTTGACCCAACTGGATTTACTAAATGGGGAGTTCAAGATTCAGACGACCCTAACTATGTAAACTGGCGTATCCGTGTTAACCGTTATGCAAAATCATACACTGGTGTAAATATCCAAGATACTATTCCTGATGGGCAAGTTCTTGCGAGTGATATTACTGGTTACTACTTCCCAGATTGGGAAAATGGTTACGGACGATCATCACTTGATAAGGCTCATGTTCAAGTAACAGATAAGAACCATTTCTCAATTACACCTAATGGTAATGGAACCTTAGATCATAAAGGGCTTTATATCATGTATCGTACTCGTTTGACTAAACCAGTCAATCCAGTTACTAAACGTGTATTGAACAATGTAACTGTCACTACAAACGAGGAAGCCCAACCAATAGAATTTGAAGGTTTTGCACCAATTACAACTACTGATGGTATTGGTGTAGGTGCCAAATCGGATGAGGTTGCTCTAGAAGTGACTAAGAAACTTAATGGTAAGACTCTTGAAAAAGATGCATTTAGTTTCCAACTTCTAGATGATCAGGGTAGTGTTTTACAAACTGTCAAAAATGATGAGAATGGTAAAGTGAAGTTCGAGGCAATCAAATACAAAGAAGCAGGAACTTTTAACTATACCATTAAAGAAGTTAATGATAACAAACCTGGATACACTTATGATGCGAACGTCCTTAAAGCGACTGTAACAGTAAAAGATGTTTTGGGTGAAAAATTAGCGAGCGTCAAATTTGAAGATTCTAAGAAAGAATTTACAAACTCATACGCTGCTAAAGAAGCAAAACTGCAACTTGAAGCTAAGAAAGTCTTGAATGGTAAAGCTCTTGAGGCTGGCCAATTTGAATTTGAGTTGAAAGAAGACGGAAAAGTTCTCCACACTGTTTCAAACGATGCAAACGGTAAGATTCAATTCCCAGAACTTACGTTCACAAAAGAGGAAACTCGTACATTCACTATTTCTGAAAAAGCTGGTGATGTAGCCGGAGTTGAATACGATCCAAATGCTTATGAAGTAACAGTAGTCGTTAAAGATAACGGCCAAGGTCAACTTGTTGCAACTGCAACAGGTGCTGATAATCTTAC
>NZ_KQ970238.1:0-499 GCF_001579025.1 Streptococcus oralis | reverse complement strand
AGATCCAGCGCCAACACCAGATCCAGCACCAACACCAGATCCAACACCAACACCGGATCCAGCACCAACACCAGATCCAACACCAACGCCAGATCCACAGCCAACACCTCCAGCTACGGAGACTAAAGGTAAAGTTGAACTTCCAAACACAGGTGAAGCAACATCTATCTTCTCAGCAATTGGATTTGTAGTATTGGCATTGAGTGGATTGGTATTCTTCGTAAAACGTAAAGCTTAGGCTTTTGTAGAAGAAACATGAAACTTGGTAAGTGAGAATTCTACTTCTCTCTTAAACTTGATAGAGAAAGTCTCTAGAAAATTCGTTTTCTAGGGGCTTTTTTGTTGTTTAAAATTAAATATTACAATATAAAAAATATATTTTTGTAAAAAATTACAGCAAACAGAATTTTAAGTAAAATTACAAAAAAAAGAAAAGAGTTATGAAAATAGGAGGCTCACGGTTAATATAGCAAAAAACAAAATAAGCGGTTACAATAGC
>NZ_KQ970237.1:158844-165432 GCF_001579025.1 Streptococcus oralis | reverse complement strand
AGCTTTTATCCGCCATAGCTCAGTTGGTAGTAGCGCATGACTGTTAATCATGATGTCGTAGGTTCGAGTCCTACTGGCGGAGTATAAATCGAAACGTTCAACTGAGCGTTTTTTTTATGTAAAAATAGCATAAAAATCTAGTTATCCGCATAAAAACTGGACTTATCACACTTTATCAAGGTCAAAACCACTCAATTTACTACTAATTTACTACTTATGAATGAGCTTTGATACGACGATTTATCCTTGAAAAGTGAAGATATAAAGATACTTCCAATAAAATTTGAATATTTAATAGGTAGACACTTCAAAAAATGAGGTGTCTATTTTTTTACCCGATTTTGAAAGGAAGTGAACTTATGAAAACAAAAAATCAAGAATCAAAAGGTCGTTCCCCACTCTTTAAGACCATCAAACATTCATTCAGCCAATAAAAAAGAAAGGATAGGTAAAAATATGGAACTTAAATTTGTGATTCCCAACATGGAAAAAACATTCGGCAATTTAGAATTTGCTGGCGAGGATAAAGTCGTTCAGCGAAGAATCAACGGACGGCTAACTGTCTTATCAAGAAGCTATAATCTCTATTCTGATGTTCAAAGAGCAGATGATATTGTGGTGGTGCTTCCTGCTGAAGCTGGCGAAAAACATTTCGGCTTTGAGGAACGTGTGAAGTTAGTCAATCCACGTATTACCGCAGAGGGCTACAAAATCGGCACTCGTGGTTTTACAAATTACCTTTTACATGCTGACGACATGATAAAAGAATAAAGAAAGAGAGGAAAAATGATGAGATTAGCAAATGGCATTGTATTAGATAAAGACACGACTTTTGGAGAATTGAAATTCTCTGCTCTACGTCGTGAAGTGAGAATCCAAAATGAAGACGGGTCGGTTTCAGATGAAATCAAGGAACGTACCTATGACTTAAAATCCAAAGGACAAGGACGCATGATTCAAGTAAGTATTCCTGCCAGCGTGCCTTTGAAAGAGTTTGATTATAACGCACGGGTGGAACTTATCAATCCCATTGCGGACACCGTTGCTACTGCCACCTATCAAGGAGCAGATGTTGACTGGTATATCAAGGCAGACGATATTGTGCTGACAAAGGATTCTAGTTCATTCAAAGCTCAACCACAAGCAAAGAAAGAACCGACACAAGACAAATAGTCGCTAGGTAGAAAGGAGACTTTTTCGCATGAAACAGCGTGGTAAAAGGATTCGCCCATCTGGTAAAGATTTAGTCTTTCATTTTACGATAGCGTCACTCCTGCCTGTTTTCCTGCTGGTTGTCGGACTGTTTCATGTGAAGACAATCCAGCAGATCAACTGGCAGGATTTTAACCTATCACAAGCAGATAAGATTGACATTCCCTATTTAATTATCAGTTTCAGTGTCGCAATTCTTATCTGCTTGCTGGTAGCGTTTGTATTCAAACGGGTTCGCTATGATACGGTTAAACAACTTTACCACCGTCAAAAACTGGCAAAGATGATACTTGAAAACAAGTGGTATGAATCTGAACAGGTCAAAACAGAGGGTTTCTTTAAAGATAGTGCTGGTCGTACAAAGGAAAAGATAACCTACTTCCCTAAAATGTATTATCGACTTAAAAATGGCTTGATACAGATACGGGTGGAAATCACGCTGGGAAAATATCAAGACCAACTCTTACACTTGGAAAAGAAATTAGAGAGTGGCTTGTACTGTGAGCTGACGGATAAAGAGTTAAAGGATTCCTATGTGGAATATACTTTGCTCTATGACACCATAGCCAGTCGTATTTCTATTGATGAAGTAGAAGCTAAAGATGGTAAACTTCGCTTAATGAAAAACGTATGGTGGGAATATGATAAGCTCCCTCATATGTTGATTGCTGGTGGTACAGGTGGCGGTAAAACTTACTTTATACTGACACTGATTGAAGCCTTGCTTCATACAGATTCAAAACTGTATATTCTTGACCCGAAAAATGCTGATCTTGCGGACTTAGGTTCTGTGATGGCAAATGTCTACTATAGAAAAGAAGACTTGCTTTCTTGCATTGAAACATTCTATGAAGAAATGATGAAACGTAGTGAGGAAATGAAGCAGATGAAGAACTATAAGACTGGCAAAAATTATGCTTACTTAGGTCTCCCGGCACACTTCTTAATCTTTGATGAATACGTCGCTTTCATGGAAATGCTGGGAACAAAAGAAAACACCGCAGTTATGAATAAGCTGAAACAGATTGTCATGTTAGGTCGTCAAGCTGGCTTCTTTCTAATACTGGCTTGTCAACGTCCAGACGCAAAATATTTAGGCGACGGAATCCGTGATCAGTTTAATTTCAGAGTGGCTTTAGGTCGTATGTCTGAAATGGGCTATGGCATGATGTTTGGCAGTGACGTACAAAAGGATTTCTTCTTAAAGCGAATCAAAGGTCGTGGCTATGTTGATGTAGGAACAAGTGTCATATCAGAGTTTTATACTCCCCTTGTACCAAAAGGATATGATTTCTTGGAGGAAATTAAAAAGTTATCCAACAGCAGACAGTCCACGCAGGCGACGTGCGAAGCGGAAGTCGCAGGTGTGGACTGATCTTGCTGGCTGGTGTGGCAATAGCCACGCCAGCACTTAACCCCCCGTATCTAACAGGGGGGTACAAATCGACAGGAAACAGTCAAAAAAACATTAGAAAATCCTTTGGTTACAAGGGATTTACAAAATTTCAGCGTATGTCAAATGGGCTTTAAAAGTTGACATACGCCTTTTTGATTGGAGGGATTTTTACTGAATGAACAAACTTGGTTACAGCATTTAAAAGAAAAACGCTTGGCTTATGGACTATCTCAAAACCGTTTAGCCGTTGCGACTGGTATTACAAGGCAGTATCTAAGCGATATTGAAACAGGAAAAGTCAAGCCATCAGAGGATTTACAGCAGTCCCTTTGGGAAGCTCTGGAACGCTTCAATCCCGACGCTCCCCTTGAAATGCTGTTTGATTATGTAAGAATTCGCTTTCCGACAACAGACGTACAGCAGGTGGTCGAAAACATCTTACAACTGAAACTGTCCTATTTTCTTCATGAGGACTATGGTTTCTATTCTTATTCAGAGCATTATGCTTTAGGCGACATATTCGTCCTTTGCTCCCATGAACTGGACAAAGGAGTTCTGGTGGAATTGAAAGGTCGTGGGTGCAGACAATTTGAAAGCTATCTTCTGGCACAACAAAGAAGCTGGTATGAGTTCTTTATGGACGTTTTGGTGGCTGGCGGTGTGATGAAACGCCTTGACCTTGCCATTAACGATAAGACAGGGATTTTAAATATCCCTGTACTCACTGAAAAGTGCCAACAGGAAGAATGTATCTCCGTCTTCCGCAGTTTTAAAAGCTATCGCAGTGGCGAACTGGTACGCAAAGAGGAAAAGGAATGTATGGGAAACACCCTCTATATCGGTTCATTACAAAGTGAAGTTTATTTCTGTATCTATGAAAAGGACTACGAGCAGTACAAGAAAAATGATATTCCCATTGAAGACGCAGAAGTAAAAAACCGTTTTGAGATTCGATTGAAAAATGAGCGTGCCTATTATGCAGTCCGTGATTTACTCGTCTATGACAATCCAGAGCATACCGCCTTTAAAATTATCAATCGGTATATCCGTTTTGTAGATAAAGACGATTCCAAACCTCGTTCTGATTGGAAACTGAATGAAGAATGGGCTTGGTTTATTGGGAACAATCGTGAACGATTAAAACTAACCACAAAACCAGAGCCTTACTCCTTCCAAAGGACGCTGAACTGGCTATCTCATCAAGTTGCCCCGACCTTAAAGGTTGCGATTAAACTTGATGAAATCAACCAGACGCAGGTTGTAAAAGACATTCTCGACCATGCGAAACTGACAGACCGACACAAGCAGATTTTGAAGCAACAGTCAGTAAAAGAACAGGACGTGATAACAACAAAAAAATAACTCAAATACAAATTCATTGAATATAGAGAGGAGAACATTTTTATGAATTTTGGACAAAACCTTTATAACTGGTTTCTATCAAACGCTCAATCACTGGTGCTTTTAGCAATCGTTGTGATTGGCTTGTATCTTGGCTTCAAGCGTGAGTTTAGCAAACTGATTGGCTTTTTAATTATTGCGATTATTGCGGTTGGCTTAGTCTTCAACGCTGCTGGAGTAAAAGACATTTTACTAGAGCTATTCAATCGCATTATTGGTGCTTAAATAAAACCGTTCTTTTGTGGAATATAAGTGGTTTTCTTATGTTCCGCAAAGGAATGGTACACCAAACGAAGTGCGGTAGGGATTTTTGAATCTCTACAAAGAAAGGACGTGAATATATGGACGATATGCAAGTCTATATTGCGAATTTAGGCAAATACAATGAGGGCGAATTGGTCGGTGCGTGGTTTACCTTTCCCATTGACTTTGAGGAAGTCAAAGAGAAAATCGGCTTGAATGATGAATATGAGGAATACGCCATTCATGACTACGAGTTACCCTTTACGGTTGACGAATACACTTCCATTGGCGAACTCAATCGACTATGGGAAATGGTATCGGAATTACCCGAAGAATTACAATCGGAGCTATCTGCTCTGCTCACTCATTTTTCAAGCATTGAAGAACTAAGCGAACATCAAGAGGATATTATCATTCATTCCGATTGTGATGATATGTATGACGTGGCACGCTACTACATTGAAGAAACGGGTGCTTTAGGCGAAGTACCAGCTAGTCTTCAAAACTATATTGATTATCAAGCCTATGGTCGGGATTTAGACCTTTCAGGAACGTTTATCTCAACCAATCATGGGATTTTTGAAATCGTCTATTAAATCTGTCGGTACATTACTACTGGCAGATTTTCTATTTTACGGGGTGGCTCAATCAGCTACCCCTATTTTTTATGAAAGGATTGATTACATGAAGAAAATACGAAGCTATACCAGTATCTGGTCTGTGGAAAAGGTACTGTATTCTATCAATGATTTTAGACTTCCGTTTCCCATAACCTTTACGCAAATGACATGGTTTGTCGTGTCACTCTTTGCAGTGATGATACTTGGCAACTTGCCCCCTCTTTCCATGATAGAGGGAGCATTTCTCAAATACTTTGGGATTCCTGTGGCTTTCACATGGTTTATGTCTACAAAAACTTTTGATGGTAAAAAGCCTTATGGATTTTTGAAGTCTGTCATTGCTTATGCACTGCGACCAAAGCTGACCTATGCAGGAAAAAAAGTAACGCTTGGCAGAAACCAGCCACAAGAAGCCATTACAGCAGTTAGGAGTGAATTTTATGGCATATCCAATTAAATACATTGAAAACAATCTCGTCTGGAATAAAGACGGGGAATGTTATGCTTACTATGAGCTTGTTCCTTACAATTACTCATTTCTAAGTCCAGAACAGAAAATACAAGTGCATGATTCTTTCAGACAGCTTATCGCACAAAATCGTGATGGCAAAATTCATGCTTTACAAATCAGTACAGAATCCAGCATACGTTCTGCACAAGAGCGTTCCAAAAATGAAGTCACTGGCAAGCTCAAAGCGGTTGCCTATGACAAAATCGACCAACAGACAGACGCTTTAATATCCATGATTGGCGAAAATCAAGTGAACTACCGTTTCTTTATCGGCTTTAAGTTGCTTCTCAACGATCAGGAGTTTTCTATGAAAAGTCTTACCGTTGAAGCAAAAAATGCTTTGTCTGATTTTGTCTATGATGTGAACCATAAGCTGATGGGCGATTTTGTTAGTATGAGTAATGATGAAATCCTGCGTTTTCAGAAGATGGAAAAGCTCTTAGAAAATAAAATCTCTCGTCGTTTCAAAATCCGCAGGTTAGATAAGGACGACTTCGGCTATCTGATTGAACACCTTTACGGACAGACAGGCACTGCCTATGAAGAGTATGAGTACCATCTATCAAAGAAAAAGCTGGATAATGAAACGCTGATTAAATACTATGACTTGATTAAGCCTACTCGCTGTTTGGTGGAAGAAAAACAGCGATATTTGAAAATCCAGCAGGAAGATGAAACCGTCTATGTAGCTTACTTTACCATTAACAGCATTGTCGGAGAACTGGACTTCCCGTCCTCTGAAATCTTCTACTACCAGCAACAGCAATTTACATTCCCGATTGATACGTCAATGAATGTGGAAATTGTAGCGAATCGTAAAGCCCTATCTACTGTCCGCAATAAAAAGAAAGAACTGAAAGACTTGGATAACCACGCTTGGCAAAGTGATAATGAAACCAGCTCCAATGTGGCGGAAGCTCTGGAAAGTGTGAATGAGCTGGAAACCAATTTAGACCAAAGCAAGGAATCTATGTACAAGCTGTCTTATGTGGTAAGGGTATCAGCAAATGATCTTGACGAACTCAAACGTCGTTGTAATGAAGTGAAAGATTTTTATGACGATTTAAGCGTAAAACTGGTACGACCATTTGGGGATATGCTCGGCTTACATGAAGAATTTTTACCTGCCAGCAAGCGTTATATGAATGATTATATTCAATACGTGACCTCTGATTTCCTCGCTGGTTTAGGTTTTGGTGCTACTC
>NZ_KQ970237.1:153278-158824 GCF_001579025.1 Streptococcus oralis | reverse complement strand
GCTTAGATACTGGACGCAATGTCTATCTGAAACCTGCTCTTGCCAGTCAAGGGGTTAAGGGTTCAGTAACCAATGCGTTAGCGTCGGCTTTTGTTGGTTCGCTGGGTGGTGGTAAATCCTTTGCGAATAACCTTATCGTCTATTATGCGGTGCTTTATGGGGCACAAGCAGTGATTGTAGACCCAAAAGCAGAACGTGGCAGATGGAAAGAAACCTTGCCAGAGATTTCCCATGAAATCAATATCGTCACTCTGACTTCTGATGAGAAAAACAAAGGCTTACTTGACCCTTATGTGATTATGAAAAATCCCAAAGATTCTGAATCACTGGCTATTGATATTCTGACATTCCTTACGGGGATTTCCTCTCGTGATGGGGAACGCTTCCCAATCCTTAGAAAAGCCATTCGTGCAGTAACCAATAGTGAAGTACGAGGGTTGATGAAAGTGATTGAGGAATTACGGGTTGAGAATACGCCACTAAGTACCAGTATAGCCGACCATATCGAAAGTTTTACAGACTATGACTTTGCACATTTATTATTCAGTAATGGTTATGTGGAGCAGTCTATCAGCTTAGAAAAACAACTGAACATTATACAGGTTGCGGACTTGGTACTTCCCGACAAGGAAACTTCCTTTGAGGAATATACCACTATGGAGCTTTTATCCGTTGCTATGCTGATTGTCATTAGTACCTTTGCTTTAGACTTTATCCATACAGACCGAAGCATTTTCAAGATTGTAGATTTAGACGAAGCATGGAGCTTTTTACAGGTAGCACAAGGAAAAACACTATCTATGAAGCTGGTTCGGGCTGGTCGTGCTATGAACGCTGGGGTATATTTCGTGACCCAAAATACAGACGACCTCTTAGATGAAAAACTGAAAAATAACCTCGGCTTAAAATTTGCATTTCGTTCCACTGACCTTAACGAGATTAAAAAGACCTTAGCCTTTTTTGGTGTAGACCCAGAGGACGAAAACAATCAGAAGCGATTGCGTGATTTGGAAAACGGGCAATGCCTTATCAGTGATTTATATGGTCGTGTCGGTGTGATACAGTTCCACCCTGTATTTGAAGAACTGCTCCATGCCTTTGATACCAGACCACCTGTGCGAAAAGAGGTGTAAATGTGAAACCATCAATAGTAAACAGAATAAAATCAAACTGGACGCTGAAACGTCTAGGTAAAGTGGCAATGACAGTGGCTTTCACACTTGTGATTGCCATTTTTCTTTTAGCCATGCTGGGAACGGTGGTTCAAGCTGCGGGCTTGGTAGATGATACGGTCAATGTGGCAAATGAATACAGCCGATACCCACTTGAAAACTATCAACTGGATTTTTATGTGGATAATAGCTGGGGCTGGCTTCCGTGGAACTGGTCGGACGGGATTGGAAAACAGGTCATGTATGGACTATATGCCATTACCAATTTTATTTGGACAATCAGTTTGTATGTTTCCAATGCGACAGGTTACTTAGTACAGGAAGCCTATTCCTTAGACTTCATTTCCGCTACAGCAGATTCCATTGGTAAGAATATGCAGACCTTAGCTGGTGTGAGTGCAAACGGATTTTCAACAGAGGGTTTCTATGTTGGATTCCTCTTACTCTTGATTTTGGTTCTTGGGGTTTATGTTGCCTATACGGGACTGATAAAGAGAGAAACCACAAAGGCAATTCATGCCATTATGAATTTTGTGCTGGTGTTTATCCTATCGGCTTCCTTTATTGCCTACGCTCCCGACTACATTAAAAAAATCAATGACTTTTCATCAGACATCAGTAATGCCAGTTTATCACTTGGCACGAAGATTGTCATGCCCCATTCCGATAGTCAAGGCAAGGACAGCGTGGACTTAATCAGAGATAGCCTGTTTTCCATACAGGTTCAGCAACCGTGGCTACTGCTTCAATACAACAGTTCAGACATTGAAAGTATCGGTATTGACCGTGTGGAAAGCCTGCTCTCCACCAGCCCAGATTCCAACAATGGCGAAGACAGAGAAAAAATTGTTGCGGAAGAAATTGAAGACAGAAGCAATACCAATCTAACCATTACAAAGACCATTAACCGTTTAGGTACAGTCTTCTTCCTATTTGTCTTCAATATTGGGATTTCCATATTTGTATTCCTATTAACAGGAATCATGATTTTCTCGCAGGTACTTTTTATCATCTATGCTATGTTTCTGCCTGTGAGCTTTATTTTAAGCATGATTCCATCATTTGATGGTATGTCAAAACGAGCCATAACAAAGCTCTTTAATACCATTTTGACACGAGCTGGAATCACATTGATTATTACGACAGCATTTAGTATTTCAACCATGCTCTATACCTTATCGGCTGGTTATCCGTTCTTTTTGATTGCTTTTCTACAGATTGTGACCTTTGCAGGAATCTACTTCAAGCTGGGCGATTTAATGAGTATGTTTTCTCTACAGAGTAACGATTCTCAAAGTGTGGGAAGTCGTGTGATGAGAAAACCTCGTATGCTTATGCACGCTCACATGCACCGTCTACAGCGGAAACTTGGACGTTCCATGACTACTCTAGGGGCTGGGTCTGCCATTGTTACAGGTAAAAAAGGACAGTCGGGTTCGGGGAGTTCTGCAAGGACACAAGCAGATCACTCCCGACCAGACGGAAAGGAAAAATCAACACTTGGAAAACGTATCGGTCAAACCATCGGTACAGTAGCTGATACCAAAGACAGAATGGTAGACACTGCTAGTGGTTTGAAAGAACAGGTTAAAGATTTGCCGACCAATGCAAGATATGCAGTATATCAAGGAAAATCCAAAGTAAAAGAGAATGTCCGTGATTTAACCAGTAGTATTTCTCAAACCAAAGCGGACAGAGCCAGTGGACGCAAGGAACAGCAGGAACAAAGGCGAAAAACCATTGCGAAGCGTCGCTCTGAAATGGAACAGGTCAAACAGAAAAAACAGCCTGCTTCTTCTGTTCATGAAAGACCGACTACAAGACAAGAACAATATCATGATGAACAGACCTCAAAACAGTCTAATATTCAGACTTCATATAAGGAATCTCAACAAGCCAAACAAGAGCGTCCAGCAGTTAAGTCCGATTTTTCAAGTCCAAAAGTGGAACGCCAAGGCAATACCGTTCAAGAAAAAACCGTTCAAAAGCCAGCAACTTCAACCACTACAGCAGATAGAACTTCACAACGTCCAATCACAAAAGAACGTCCGTCTACTGTTCAAAGAGTACCACTACAAAATACAAGAAGTAGACCACCAATCAAAACCGCCACCATTAAGAAAGTCGGTAAGAAACCATGAAGTTGAAAACTTTAGTGATTGGTGGTTCTGGATTATTCTTGATGGTCTTCTCACTGCTTCTGTTTGTTGCCATTTTATTTTCAGATGAACAGGACAGCGGAATTTCCAATATTCATTATGGAGGTGTGAATGTTTCCGCAGAAGTGCTGGCTCATAAGCCTATGGTAGAAAAATATGCCAAAGAATATGGCGTTGAAGAATATGTCAACATACTTCTTGCGATTATACAGGTGGAATCGGGCGGTACTGCGGAAGATGTTATGCAGTCCTCGGAATCCCTCGGTCTTCCACCTAATTCATTGAGTACAGAAGAATCCATTAAGCAAGGTGTGAAGTATTTCAGTGAATTATTAGCCAGTAGCGAAAGGCTCAGTGTAGATTTAGAATCGGTTATCCAGTCCTACAATTATGGTGGTGGTTTCTTAGGGTATGTGGCTAATCGTGGAAATAAATATACCTTTGAACTGGCTCAAAGTTTCTCAAAAGAGTATTCAGGTGGCGAAAAAGTGTCTTACCCCAATCCCATAGCCATACCTATCAATGGGGGCTGGCGATACAACTATGGCAATATGTTTTATGTGCAACTGGTAACGCAGTATCTTGTCACAACAGAGTTTGATGATGATACGGTACAAGCCATCATGGACGAAGCACTGAAATATGAGGGCTGGCGATACGTTTACGGTGGAGCTTCCCCGACTACTTCTTTTGATTGTAGCGGACTGACACAATGGACGTATGGAAAAGCTGGAATTAACTTACCACGAACCGCACAACAGCAATATGATGTGACCCAGCATATCCCACTATCGGAAGCACAAGCTGGCGATTTGGTTTTCTTTCATTCTACCTATAACGCTGGCTCTTATATTACTCATGTTGGGATATACCTTGGCAATAACCGTATGTTTCATGCAGGCGACCCAATCGGTTATGCCGACTTAACAAGCCCCTACTGGCAACAGCATTTAGTGGGAGCAGGACGAATCAAACAATGAGAAAGGAAGATTTAATGATGAAATTTAGAAAAAATCAGAATAAAGAAAAACAGATACCAAAGGAAAAGAAACCTCGTGTCTATAAGGTCAATCCTCATAAAAAGGTTGTGATTGCCTTGTGGGTACTTTTAGGGCTTAGTTTCAGCTTTGCGATATTCAAGCACTTTACAGCTATAGATACTCATACTATTCACGAAACAACTATCATAGAAAAGGAATACGTTGATACTCATCATGTAGAAAATTTTGTAGAGAACTTTGCGAAAGTCTACTATTCATGGGAGCAATCCGATAAGTCCATTGATAATCGAATGGAAAGTCTAAAAGGCTATCTGACAGATGAACTTCAAGCTCTCAATGTTGATACAGTACGCAAAGATATTCCTGTATCGTCTTCTGTAAGAGGATTTCAGATATGGACGGTAGAGCCAACTGGCGACAATGAGTTTAATGTAACCTACAGTGTAGACCAGCTCATTACAGAGGGAGAAAATACAAAGACCGTCCACTCTGCTTATATAGTGAGTGTCTATGTAGATGGTTCTGGAAATATGGTACTGGTTAAGAATCCGACCATTACCAACATACCTAAGAAATCAAGTTATAAACCAAAAGCCATTGAAAGTGAGGGGACGGTTGATTCCATTACAACCAATGAAATCAATGAGTTTTTAACGACGTTCTTCAAGCTCTATCCTACAGCGACAGCCAGTGAACTTTCCTACTATGTGAATGACGGGATATTAAAACCAATCGGAAAAGAGTACATCTTTCAAGAACTGGTAAATCCTATTCACAATCGTAAGGATAATCAAGTCACGGTATCGCTGACAGTGGAGTATATCGACCAGCAGACCAAAGCAACGCAGGTATCTCAATTTGATTTGGTACTTGAAAAGAACGGGAGTAATTGGAAGATTGTAAAATAACAAATATTGGTACATGATTACAGATACTTTGTAATCATGTACTCTTTTTGATAAAAAATTGGAGATTCCTTTACAAATATGCTCTTATGTGCTATTATTTAAGTGACTATTTAAAAGGAGTTAATAAATATGCGGCAAGGTATTCTTAAATAAACTGTCAATTTGATAGCGGGAACAAATAATTAGATGTCCTTTTTTAGGAGGGCTTAGTTTTTTGTACCCAGTTTAAGAATACCTTTATCATGTGATTCTAAAGTATCCAGAGAATATCTGTATGCTTTGTATACCTATGGTTATGCATAAAAA